>JBEKZL010000194.1:0-14528 GCA_049509915.1 Bryobacteraceae bacterium
TGGAGCGGGGTACGGGACTCGAACCCGTCTAAATCAGCTTGGAAGGCTGACGCCCAGCCGCTAGGCCAACCCCGCTCACCGCTTTCATTTTAGTACACCCGCGGCTCCGGGCGCTCGCCTTCCGGTAGAGTAGGAGATGGAAAATCCGATGACCGAATTGCCCTTGCTCAATGCGCTGCTCTACACCGCGGCGGGGGTGCTGGCGTTCCTGGCGGCGTTCGCGCTGGCGGTGCGCCTGGCTCCGCTCGATCTTTGGAAGCAGATTGTGGAAGAGCGAAACGTGGCGGCGGCGATTCTAGCGGGTGGCGTGGCGCTGGCGCTGGGATGGATCGTCGCCGCGACGCTGCATTAGAGCCGGCTGTGGTACCCTCGATGCTATGCTGTTTGAAGCCGACAAGGTGATGTTCGAAATCTACCGGGAGACCGAATATACGGGTCGGTACCGGGTGGTCTACTTCACCGAACTCGAGGATCACAATAAGGAATCGGAAATCAACCACGCTCTGGCGGGCGAGCACGTCTTTGACGGTTTTATCCGCAATTACCGCAAGGAAGATGCCAAGGAAATCATCGGCGGAATCGTGGAACGTCTGAACAGCGGAGAGCGCATCGACCCGCAGGAAATCGAACGGTCGCTCGGGGAACACATCGCCTGAGCCGCCGTGCGAATCGTCCACTATCCCAGTATTGGCGAGTCCGAATTCTTCGGCTGCGTGGCGGCTTTTACCAGTTCGCTCGAAGGCGAGTTGAATGCTGCTGCGGTGGCGTTGCGGCGTCTGGAGGGCTGCGCGAAGGGGGTTGCGTTCGCTTTCGAAATGGCGCTCGACCGGCATCGTTACGGGGCGCGGATCGTCCTCGACCGCTGGCTTCGCCTGGTGGAGACTTTCGGCGGGCACCTTTCGCTCACGCGCCGGCCTGAGATCCTCGGCCAGGCCAGAGTGCGCGTCGCCGCGGCCGGCAATGTGCTGGAGCACGCCAATCGTCTGCTGGACGGCGCCGAAAACTACGGCAGCGATGTGGTGGAAGCGTGCCTGTTGGCGTTCCGCACGGTGACCGGCACTTTCGCCGAGGAGTTTGAAGAAGCCGCGCAATCGGCCGCCCTGGGCCCCATGTTGCCCGAAAGTTACACCAGCGCGCGACGGATCTTCGCGGAGGATCTGGCGGCGCGATAGGGTAAGGTGAGGGCAGACGCGGCTATGAATCGAGTTTCGTTGGAGGAAGACCATGGAACCGAATCTCGATCAGGAACGCCAGCAGGCCCACGCGTTGCTGGTCGCCGAAGCACGCGAGTGGTTCAAGCCTAATCCGGGGATTCCGTTTGAACAAGTGGTCGCCGAACTCGGCTTCACCATGGAGGAAGTCAAAAACTACCAGGACCCCTCGTGATCAAGCGCGTCGCCGTTTCCACCCAGGCCCAAGCCGATCTGGCCGCGCTCGACCGCCCCGTGGCTCTCCGCATCGCTGGAGCGATCTACCGCTTCGCCACCACCGGCGCAGGCAAATGTCCACGGACTGCGCGGCATTCACCCGCCCGAGTTCCGTCTCCGCGTCGGTGATTGGCGCGTTCGTTTCCACGCACCCAAGACCTCAACCCCTGAAAGACTCGGCGTACCGGCCGAAAAAATCGGTTCCTTCCCGGCGGTCGTAGATCCCCAGCAGGCATGCGCAGAAGTCAGCGGAAGCATACAACTGATGCAAGATCACCGCTAGCTTGAGGATCTGGCTGCCCGAAAGGGCGCTCCAAGTGGTTATGGGGCGAATGTATACGGCATCCGCCCAGAGCTGCTGGCTGCGGGTGTTTTCGCGATCCGGAAAGCCGCTGTCACGGAGCGTGCGCCCTTCGGGGAACATGCGGTGAAACATGAATCCGTGCGAGCGTAAGCTCGCGTCGATATCGCCAAACAGCGGCTGCCCTTCATAAATGGGTACAAACTCAACCTCGGTGTGAACGACGAGGGCGGACTTCAGGCATGTCCGGGCGCCGGCGAGCGCTTGGCCTTCGGCCCCTTGCACGTCGAGCTTTATATAATCGGGGCCCTGTGCCTCGGGAATGTCGTCGAGCCGCACCGTCGCCACTTCCGATACTTCGACTACCTGGCATAACTCGGGCAAGTTCTGGAATGGGCCCATCACTTCGAGGTCCGGCTTCAACAGAGAAGATGTCATCGTGTAGTTGCACCGGTGAAACACCGCCTTGCCGCCGTCTCCGATCGCATAAGGGAGAAACTTGTGCGTCGGCCCAAACATACTGTTGAGCAGATCGCATTCCGTTGGCACAGGTTCGAAACCGACGACCGTCGTCCGCTTATCCGCGAGTAACGGTGCGTATGCGATCGGGTTCCCCGGCAAGAAAAGTGCGCCAAGATCCAGAATCCGGAAGTGCGGTGCACGATCGCCAAGTATGGCGCATAGGTCAATAGTCGTAGCGTTAGTCATGGTGGCAACCTATACCAGGTATCCGCCGTGGATCGGAGGAGTTCTGGCCCGCAAATGGCTCACCGAGGCGTAGCTGAAACCCATTTTCCGAGGGCGCCGTATTCCCCCCTTACTTCGCCTCCAGCACCTTCAGACGCCGTTCGAATTCGATGAGCGGCTGCGCGCCCACCATCAGTTCGCCATCCACGCCCTCGGCTGTGCTCTTGCCGATCACGAAGGCCGGCGTGCCGTCGGCGCCGATGCGCATGGCTTCCAGCAGATCGCCGTCGATGGCTTCTTTATACTTGTGGCTTTCCACGCAGGTGCGGAACTGCGGCACATCCATTTTCAGACTGTTGGCGTCGGCTACGAGGCTATCGAGGTCGAGCTTATCCGGGTGCGCGCCCATAGTGTCGCGGAGGGTCCAGAACTGGTGCTGGTCGGCGGCGCAGCGGGCTGCCTCGGCCGCGCGGTGGGCGTTGGGATGGATGGAGTCGAGCGGCAGGTCGCGGCTGTAAAAGCGCACCTTGCCGGTATCGATGTATTCCTTCTTAAGATCGCCGAATACGTTCAGGTGGAAGCGCTGGCAGAAGGGACACTGGTAATCGGTGAACTCGACGATGGTCAGCGGGGCGGCTTTGGAGCCGAGCATTTCAGCGCCTTCCAGGTTGATTTTCGCGTGGGCCGGTTCGGCCGGTGCCTTGGCCTGAGCCTGCGCCTGCCGCTCCAGCAACTGGCGGATCTGGCGCAACTCGGTGAGGATTTGATCCGCCTGCTGGCGGGTGATGCCAGGCTCCGGAGCAGGGGGGGGTGGCTGGGCATTCCGCACCTGGGCCGCCAGGGCGAACGGCAAAGCCAGCGCGAAGGCGCCATAAATCATCCTGCGCATAATCAATTTTTCTCCAAAATCAGCATGTACTGCACGTCGCGGCTCAACTCTTTCTCCTCGACGAGGTGAAAGTGGTTGGCTTCGATTTCCTTGATGGCGTCCAGCATGTCCAGGCGGATGTGGGTCATGGCCCGGCCTTCCGGCATGGCTGCCGGCCTTTTGTAATACTCCACCACTACCAGTTTGCCGCCATCTTTCAGCGATTTATGAATGGCCGCCAGCATCTTCTCGGGGTAATTGAAATGATGATAGACGTCGAGCGCCAGCACCATATCCATCTGGCCTTCGGGCAGGTTGGGATCGGTTTCCGTGCCTTTGATGAAAGTGACGTTCTGCAGGTTAGCCTCTGAGACCTTTTGTTTGGCCGCGGCCAAGAAGTCGTCGAAAATGTCCTCGGCCACGACTTTACCGTCAGTCCCGACACGCTTGCTCAAGAACGGCAGCATGTAGCCGACGCCGGTTCCCACGTCAGCCACGGCCATACCCGATTGCAGGCCCATATCGCGGACCAGGACTCCGGGTTTCTGCATCTCGTCGCGGTGGGGGTCGCCCAGAGAGGCGGCCATATTCTTGCGGCCCTGTTCGGTCTGGTAGGCGGAATTGGCCTGCTGGGCCACCTGGGCCGGCAGCAAACCGATCGTCAAAAGGGCGGCCGAAAAAACGCGCGTGTTCATAGTGCCGTCTCCATGGGTAGGGCCAGGGGCGCCTCCTTCAGAAAATCGAGCCGCGCCATCTCTTCGACGGCCTCGCGGATGGATTGTTCCGAGGTCGGCTCCGCGGTGATGACGAAGGGCAAATCGTGCTTGGTGTCGCAGGGTTCCTGCAGCACCGCTTCCAGGCTGATGTTCTTGCCGCTCAGGATGCCGGCCAGGCGGGCGATGATTCCGGGCCGGTCTTCCACGCGGAAGCGAAGGTAGTAGGCGCGCTTCTGCAAGGTGATGGATACGGGCTTGTTTTCGGCCAATTGCTGGTGGGCGAAGGGAGATACGCGCTCGGGGCTGCCGTTGCGGATCTCGCGCGCCACCCGCATCAGGTCACTAACCACGGCCACTCCGGTGGGAAGCGGGCCGGCGCCGCGGCCGTAGTAGAAGGTGTCGGCGCCGTACTTGCCCCGCACCCAAACCGCGTTGTAAGCGCCCTGTACGCTGGCCAGAATGGTGTCGCTGGGGATGAGGGCCGGGCGGACGAAAAGAAACAACCCTTTCGCCGTTTGGCGCGCGCCGCAGATCAGGCGGATGGTGTGGCCCAACTGGCGGGCGTAGCGGAAATCGATGGGGGAAATCCGCCGGATGCCTTCCATGAAGACGTCCGAGGGCGCGATCTTTTCGCCGAACGCCAGGGCGGCGAGCAGGACCAGCTTGGAGCGGGCGTCGTAGCCATCGATATCGGCGCTTGGATCGGCCTCGGCGTAGCCTTTGGCCTGGGCTTCGCGCAGCACTTCGTCGAGCGGCGCGTCGCGCTTTTCCATTTCGGTCAGGATGTAATTGCAGGTGCCGTTGAGAATACCGTAGAAGGTGGTGACGCGGTCGCCGGAGATGCCCTCGCGCAGCACGGTGTGAATGGGAATGCCGCCGCAGACGCTGGCCTCCATGGCGAGGTTGATGCCGGCCTTGATGGCGCGTTCCCAGATTTCCGGCCCGCAAGCGGCCATCAGCTCTTTATTGGCCGTGACCACGGACTTGCGGTTGGCGATGGCGGCGTCGATGATTTCGGCCGCGACCCCGGTGCCGCCTACAAGCTCGGCGACGATGTCGACTTCCGGATGCTCGACGACTTCCCTCCAGTCGGCGGTTTTCAGCACCGCACCGCAGCCGGCGGGCAGTTTCTGTGCGGCGACTGAGCGGCTGCACACGGCGGTGACGCGCAGCCGAAAGCCCAGCTTATCCGCGATCTGGTCCCCGTTCTCGGCAAGAATGGCCAGGGTCCCGGAGCCGACGTTGCCCAGGCCGACGATGCCGATTCGAACTTCCTGCATATGTATAGATGATACCGTGGCGCAGGTTTCTCGCCTGCCGGGTGAGATGGTATGGCCACCGTGGGGCAGACCGGGCAGACCATCGTTATTCGTGGTCTGCCCGCGCTGGGAGTGGCCTTGTCGCCTCCTCCACTCCTTCGCCAAGGTAAGCGACAATAGAGTTGAATGATTCGCCGAAGTTTCTTGCTTTTCACCGTGGCGCTGCTGTCGCTGGCTCAGGGGACCGACTGGAAGAAAGTCGACGCGCTGCCCGGCGTCGATTTTTCGGGGCTCTCGAAGTCACAGCGCGACGCGGTGCTGGCGGTGCTTCGCACGGAGCCGTGTGCCTGCGGCTGCCGGATGAAGGTCGCCGAATGCCGGGTGCAAGATCCGGCGTGCGGGGTCAGCCGCCGTTTGGCCGCCTTCGCGGTTCGTGACGCCGCCTCCGGAAAATCGGAAGCGGCGATTCGCGCCGATCTCGACAAATATGCCAAGGAGCCGCCTCCGCTTCTGGAACCCGCGGTTAAGCTTTCGATCGAGGGTGCGCCTTATCGAGGACCGGCCAACGCCAAGGTCACCATTGTTGAGTTCTCCGATTTTCAGTGTCCCTATTGCGCCAAGGCGGCGGTTGAAGCGGCGCAGTTGGTGCGGAAATTCCCGCAAGACGTGAAGTTCGTTTTCAAGCAGTTCCCGCTGGACGATCATTCGCAAGCCGCGCTGGCCGCCGAAGCGTCGCTCGCGGCGCACGCCCAGGGTAAATTCTGGCCGCTGCACGACAAAATGTACGCCAATTTCCGCCAGATCAACTACGCGCGGATTCTGGTCTGGGCAGGGGAAACCGGCCTCGACATGAAGCGTTTTCGCGCCGAGTTGGATAGCCATAAATACGCCGCGCGCGTACACGCCGAGGAGCAGGAAGGCGAAGTCGCCGGTGTGGAAGGAACGCCGACGTTTTTCATCGACGGCAAGAAATTCAACGGCGTGTTCGAGGTAAGCGCGATTGCGCCGATTGTGGAAGACGAGATGAAGCACAGGTAGTAGGTTTTTGTGGGGCAGGCCCGTGGCCTGCGGCGGCCTCCCAGGCCGCCCTGCCGATCGACCGAGAATTTGCCCGTCCGCGCCACACTATCGAAACGTGACCCCGGGACGCCGCCGCCTTCCCCATATAGACGCAAACTGCCAGAGCCTCTTCGTAACCTTCCGCCTGCATGACAGTCTCCCCGCGAATCGTCCCTTTCCGCCCTCGAATGTAACCTCCGGCGAAGCTTTCGTCTGGCTGGACCGCCTGCTCGACCATGCCCGTTGCGGCCCTGTCTTTCTTAAGCAGCCAGCCATTGCAGAGCTGGTTCTGACCTCGATCCAATGCGGCGTCGAGATTGAACACTATGAGTTGCACGCTTGGGCGATCATGCCCAATCACGTCCATCCCCTCATCATTCCAAAGGTGAGTGCCTCGAAGCTTCTCGGCGCGCTCAAAGCGGCAACCGCCAAACAAGCCAACGTTCTGCTCCAGAGAACCGGCCAACCCTTCTGGCAGGACGAGAGCTATGACCACGTGGTTCGCAACGACGAGGAATTCCGGCGAATCTGGCGGTACATCGAAAACAACCCGGTCGTAGCCGGCCTGGCTTTCAGGCCGGAGGAGTATGCATGGTCCAGCGCGGGGCGGCCTGGGAGGCCGCCGCAGGCCGAGGGCCTGCCCCACGAGGAGCCTACACCACACTCATCCTCAATTCCTTCACCCGATCCCTCAACTGCGCCGCCTTCTCAAACTCGAACTTTCTTGCCGCTTCCCGCATTCTCTCTTCTAACTCGTCGATGAACTTTTGCCGTTGGGCAGGTTCCAGGTTATCGAACTCTTCGTCGCTTTCGATCGGCACGGTCACGTAATCGGCTTCGGCTATGGCGACCAGGCTCATGTCGATGGGCTTGACGATGGATTGCGGCTCGATGTGGTTCACCAGGTTATATTCGCTCTGCACCTGCCGCCGGCGGGTGGTTTCCTCGATGGCGCGTTTCATGCTGTCGGTCATGACGTCGGCGTAGAGCACGGCGCGGCCCTCCACGTGGCGGGCGGCGCGGCCCATGGTCTGGATCAGCGAACCAGCGGAGCGCAGGAAGCCCTCTTTATCGGCATCGAGAATGGCCACCAGCGCCACTTCCGGCAGGTCGAGGCCTTCGCGCAGCAGGTTGATTCCGATCAGCACGTCGAATTCGCCGCGGCGCAGATCGCGCAGGATGCGCATGCGGTCGAGCGTGCTCACTTCCGAATGCAGGTAGTTGCAGCGTACCCCCACCTCGGCGTAATACTCGGCCAGGTCCTCGGACATGCGCTTGGTGAGAGTGGTCACCAGCACGCGCTGGTTTACGGCCACGCATTTGCGGATCTCGCCCAGCAGGTCGTCCACCTGGCCCTTCACCGGGCGGATTTCGACGCACGGATCGAGCAGGCCGGTGGGGCGGATGATCTGCTCCGTCACCACGCCGTTCGTCTTAGTCAGTTCATACGGCCCGGGCGTGGCCGACACATAGACCACCTGGTTGACGCGGTGCTCGAACTCCTCGAAGGTAAGCGGCCGGTTATCGAGCGCGCTGGGCATGCGGAAACCGTGCGACACCAGCACTTCCTTGCGCGAGCGGTCACCATGATACATGCCGCGGATTTGCGGCATGGTCTGGTGACTCTCGTCGATGAACATGATGGAATCGTGCGGCAGGTAATCGAGCAGGGTGGGCGGCGCTTCGCCCGGCAGGCGGCCCGAAAAGTGGCGCGAGTAGTTTTCGATGCCGTGGCAATAGCCGATCTCCTTAATCATTTCCAAGTCGAACATGGTGCGCTGGTAGAGGCGCTGCGCTTCCACCAGCTTGCCTTGCTTTTCCAGCTCCTTGTGCCACCACTCAAGCTCCTGGCGAATACTCTCGCGGGCGGCGTCCTTGGTCTGCTCACTCATCACGTAGTGAGTTTTGGGATAGATGGGAAGGCGGGTGTAAGTCTGGCGCACCTGGCCGAGCAGCGGGTCGATCTGCGCGAGACTCTCCACCTCGTCGCCGAACAGTTCGATGCGGTAGGCGTAGTCGTCGTAAGTGGGATAAATTTCGATCACGTCGCCGCGTACGCGGAAAGTGCCGCGCTTGAAATCGGTCTCGTTGCGCTCGTAGAGGATGTCGACCAGCTTCGAAACGATCTGGTTGCGAGTGATGTTCTGGCCCTTTTCGAGCATCAGCAGCATGCCGTAGTAGGCTTCCGGCGAGCCCAGGCCGTAGATGCAGCTTACCGAGGCCACGATGATGCAGTCGCGGCGCTCGAACAGGGATTTTGTGGCGGCGAGGCGCAGCTTATCCAACTCGTCGTTGATAGTGGCTTCTTTCTCAATATAGACGTCGCTCGACGGAATGTAGGCTTCCGGCTGGTAATAGTCGTAGTAGCTGACAAAGTATTCGACAGCGTTGTGGGGAAAGAACGTCTTGAACTCGTGATAGAGCTGGGCGGCCAGAGTTTTGTTGTGGGCCAGCACCAGGGCGGGCTTGTTTACCGCTTCGATGACCTTGGCCATGGTGAAGGTCTTGCCGGAACCGGTGACGCCCAGCAGCACCTGGTGCGGCTCGCCGTCGCGCACTCCGCGGGTGAGTTCGGCGATGGCATTTTCCTGGTCGCCACGCGGGCGGTAGGTCACGGCAAGCTGGAAGCTCATTCTCTAAGGGTATCCGAATCGCGATCCGCCATCGGCACCCTCGGTCCGCTCCGCGCTGCGGGTGATCGGAAAAATCGTGCGGGCGGCACTGGATGCGATGGCCGGCGCGGTCGAGCCCGGTGTTACCGCGGCGGAACTAGACCGGGTGACGGCGGCGTAGGAGTGTCTCAGTGGCCCGCGGTGGGACAGACCTGGACAGACCATCGTTTTTCGTGGTCTGTCAGGCGGTTCGCCAGGCCAACCGCCCGACAGACTACAAGAGCCGATCATCTGTACTACTCACTCACGCCACCGTTGCCAATTACGGAAACCGCAGGCCCAGCAGCCGCGCCAGACGGGGCGCAATGTCGATCATCTGCATTTCCGGCTCGGTTCCGGTGGGAATATCCGGGCCGAAAATCAGAAACACGCTTCGATAGTCCCGCCGCGTGGGCCAGAAGCCATGATTCCCCTTTTCGGAAGGAGCCGTGAAATAATCACCCCGCTCCGCCGTCCCAAGCATTACGTGCTCGGCCGGCTCGAATGCGGCCGCAACCGTCGACAGTCGCGGCGCGTATTGCACAAGCTCGCCGTGCGGAATCTCGCGGCCGATTCCGCTGGCGGGGTCGACGCCCGCCTTCCGCAGGAACGCCGCTACTTGTGCATCCGTGGTGGTGACGATCCCTCCCATGGGCTGAATTTCTCCGGCCAGTCCGCTCCGAGCGAGAAGCACGCGGGGATTTGCGATCTTATCCACACGCTCAAATCCGTGGTCCGACACGAGCGCGAAGTCGTACTCTCTCGGCAGGGCGTCTAAGATCTGGCCGATCAGCTCATCGGTGCGCTCCATGACCGCATTTGCATTTGGCCCGAACGGACCCCGATCGTGGGCTTCCGAATCGAGATCCACCAGGTGAACCAGCAGGAGATCGGGACGCTTGGCCCGCAGCAGGTAGAGAACCGCCAAGGTCCGAGTTCGATCGTCCACCCACTGTTGCGGAAAGGATGGGTAAGCGGTCGATATCTCGTCGACCAGGTTTGAACTCGCCTTCGAGGCCACGCCTTCGAAATCCATGGACCCTCCCTGGCGCCGCAGGAAAAACTCCGGGAGGTTGAAATCGATAGATGCCTTGACCGTGACCGGCCAGGTCACCGAGGCGGTGGTCCAGCCCCGTTCATGCACGGCCTGCCAAAGCGTGGGCGCTTTCAGGAGGTCGACCGTCCAATAGTACTCGCCGCCTTGGGCCGCGGGACGGCGGTTCCCCAGAATTCCGTGCTGGTCGGGACGCACGCCGGTGATCAGCGTCGTGTGTGAAGGCCAGGTGATCGTCGGCCAGACGCCGATCACTCCATTCGCGTAGCGGCCCTCTCTAAGAAGTCGCCGAACGTTGGGAATGCGGAGACCCAATTGGTCGCGGTCGCGCAGATAGCGCCAATCCAGCCCGTCCACGGATAGGACCAGCAGCTTATGCGCGGGCGGCGAGGAAGCCGGCCCGGCGAGTACCGCGGAAGCGCAGCAGGCCGACAGAATCAGCAAACCGGGCGCCAGGTGCCGCATCAGAATCGAAATCTTCCACCGATCTGGATCTGGCGAGAGTTGAAATCCGACGTGACCTGGCGGAAATTTACGTTCGTGGGAGGCGCCAGCATGGTCGGTCCGTAAGTGGTGTTGATCGCGCCGCTGCATCCCGCCGCGGAGCACGCGGGGTTCGTCGTATTCAGCAGATTTTCCGCCTCGCCGATGATTTCGAGCGACAGCCGCTCGCCGTAGAGCCGAAAACGGCGGCTCAAACGAACATTTACTTCCTTGAAACCCGGCCCGCGGAAGGTGTTCCGGCCACCCCAGAGCGGGTAGTCGTTGTTCACGCCGTCCCCGTTCAGGTCGCTGCCGGCCACGGCGGTGAATGGAAAACCGGAGCCAAGAGTGATATCCGGTGCGAGTGTCCAGCCGTTGACGATTCGGCTTGAGATGCCCGCGCCTCCGACGTGCGGCTGCCAAACGCCTTGCATGACAAATCGATTGCGCTGATCGCTTGAAGAGAACGCCCGATCGTCATGAAGATTTGTCGGGTTGATCACATTGCTGCCGCTGTCGCCGACCGCGTCATTCTCATTAAAGGCCCAACCGAGGGTGTAAGAGAAGACAAACTGAAAATCGTGACTGAACCGCTTCGACAAGGTGACGAATCCTCCGTAGTAAACCGAGTTTGCGATGGAGCTCAGCTCGAAGATCTGGTTGAAACTCGCATTAGGCCGATTGCTGCTGGAGAAGACCGGACGGCCATCGGCGAGATAGGACACGGGCGCCCCGAGGTTCGAATCGATCAACACCGGCGCCCGATGACTGCCGTACCATTGCGCGCCAACCGTCACCGCCAGGTTCGGCGCGAGTTGCCGCTCCACCTGGAGGTTCGATTGCTCCGCGTATTGGGTTTTGAAATCGGGCGAGAAGCCGTAGACCGACGGCTTTACGGCATAACTAGCCACCGGCCCCGTAAACGTGTTCGGATATTGCGGAGCGCCCGCCACGTTACCGTTTATGGTATAGGTCTGAACCTGCCCGCCATTGGAACGGTCCACCAGCGAGAGAAGCCGGAGGTTGAGCGTGTCGTAGAAGATGCCGAATCCCCCGCGCACCACGGTCTTAGGAGCGAGCTGCCATGCGAAGCCGAAGCGCGGCGCAAAATCGCGTGGGTCGTTCGACAGGTTGCGTGAGATAGCGAGAGGAGCGGCCTGGTTCAAAGTGGGATAAACGCGATACTCCCAGCGCAGCCCGTAGGAGACGGTAAGGTTCGGCGTGAGGTGATAGTGATCTTCGGCAAACAGGTTGACCGGCATGGTGTGGTGTTCCGCGAAGTTGGTTCCAAACTGCTCCTCCATTTGGGCGTAGTTGTTGCCGGGGACGCCATTGATGGTGTTCAGGTATTGGGAGAGACTGGAAAAGGTGTATTGCAGAATCAGACGGTCTAATGAGTCTACTTCGATCCTGTCGATGTCGGTTCCGAATTTGATTTCGTGGCCACCGAAGTGATACGAAAAATTGTCGATAAAATTGACCTGGTCTTCATTGTAACCCTGCCCGGCGCTTGAGTTTGAATTCAGCTGCGCCACTCCGCTGATGACAATGATCGGATCGAGCCCGCCCGCGTATGCCAGTTGCGACAATTGACCGCTCTCGCCGCCGACCTGCGGACGATTGAATATCCGTTGCAAATAGCCGAAGCGCAGCTCGTTGACGGCGTGTGGGCTGAGGATGCGGGTCCACTGGGCGGAGGCGGTCTGGTCGAAATCGTTGAAGTTATTGCTGGCCGTCATTTCCAGCAGTCCTCCGGCTGTGTTGAAGTGCGACGGCGTCTGATATTCGCTGTAGCGGAAATAGAAATTGTTAGTAGGGTTGAGCTGATAATCCACCCGGCCGAGATAAGACTGGAAGCGCTGCTTGAACGGGGCCGTTCCCAATTCGGAAGCGGGCAAGCCGAGTGCGGCCGCGTTCTGGGCCGTAATCGTGATCGGGTACGCTCCGTCTTCGGGCTCGTACTCGGCGCTGGCGAAATAGAAAAGCTTATTCTTTTCGATAGGCCCACCGATATTTCCGGAGAAGACTCCCCATTGTTGGAACGGCTTCGGAAACGAAAGAGGAGGGCGCGCAATCAGGCCGGGGCGGCGTTCCAGCACCAACACCTCGCCGTGAGTGTCGTTGGTGCCGCCCTGGGAGGTCATGCTGATGATGCCGCCGATGGTTCTGCCGTACTCCGCGTCCATATCGTTCGAGAGCACTTTGATTTCGGCAACGTCTTCAGGAGAGAAAATGCCAAGGCGTCCGGGTCCGCCGCGCTGGGAGTTATCGACGCCGTCCATGATGTAGCCTTTGCGCTGCATGCCGCCGAAAGCGTAGGTCGGGTTGCCGAATTCGTTGTCGGGGGTGCCATTGTAGCCCGCTCCATAAAGGCCCAGGTTGAAGGTATTACGAGACGTAATGGGCAGGTCTTCGACCGATCGTGCATTCATCGTCTCGCCTACATCGAAGGTTTGGGTATCTAAAATAGTAGCGTCGCCTTCGACGGTGATTGCCTGTTGGGCGGAGCCGAGCTGGAGCGAAATATTCAGCTCGCTCGCATTATCCAGCCGGACCGTAATTCCGGTTTGCTCGTATCTGTTGAAGCCCGGGGCACTTACAACGATCTTATAGGTCCCGATCGGCAGCATGGGCACTTGATATTGGCCGCCATCGCCGGATGCGGTCTTTCGTTCGAATCCGGTTTCGACACTGGTGACCTGAATCGCCGCTTTTGGGACCGCGCTTCCGCTGGGATCTGTGATCGATCCCCGTATCGCGCCATTGACCTGGCTGATTTGAGCGGTCGCTTCGGCAGTCGCCAATAAAAGAGCGAAGACTAACTGAGTTATGGTTTCTCGTCGCCGCAATAGCATTAGACTTTCCTCCCCGTATCAAAAGGATTTACAGACCTTTTGTGTCATGATAGAGAAGTGAAATGAGATGGTGATGACGTATGGATGACGGAAGGGTGAAAAGCTAGCGGACCTCGACCGGCGAATTGGAAGCGGTGAGGCGGTTCTGGACGGCTTCGCGGATAACCTCCCGGATGCGGTACGAGCCTTTGGAGGCGAGGAAGGACGTGACAGCCTTGATGCCCTTGGTCTCCAGATCGGCGCGCGTGGTTGCCGTCAGGGCCATGTCCATCACGGCTTGTTTGCCCTGCAGATAATTGCCGGCTGCGTCCTCCAGCACGGTCACGAAAGTCAGTTCCTGCAGGCTTCTGCCATTCCTGGCGGTGAAGGGTAGACGCTTGGCGTCCAGTGTGATGTTTACCTCAATCGTGTAGCGCCCGTCTCTGCGATCCACGGCGCCGACTCTGACGGCGGCCGGAACCTGGCTGAGCAACTGTCCGGAAGCGAACACGCGATCGATGCGCTGCTGCGCGGTTTCGGATCGTTCCGAGGGAAGGCCGGCGAAATAGCCTGGGCGGGCACTCACCTGATAGCCGCCCGGTTTGCTCGTGGTCACTTTGAGCTTGTGATATTTGCCGTCGGGCTTTGCGGACGGAGAGAAGCCAAGCAGGTAGGAAACCTCGGGAGCGGCGGCGAGGGTCCGCAAACCGCCGGGCAGGTCGTTGCTGTTGTGGATGAAACGGCCACCGGTGGCGGCGGCCGCGTCGGCGAGAAACCCGGTGACGGCCTGAGTCCTCTGCGCCAGCGTGCGTTCGGCCCAGGCGACTCTGGGACCGCCTTGCGCGCCCAGCGATTCGGGCGAGTCCCGGCCGCCCGACAGCAGCCCCTCATCGTCCAGCGCATTGACCACGATGTGAGCGCGCAGGCAAACGTCGGCCACCCCGCCGAGCTGCCGATCCATGCCGTCGGTGACGAAGCCGGGCGAGACCATGAGCAGAATACGGGTCCCCGGCGCGGCGGCCAAATGGCGGACGACGGGCATGAGCACGTCGAGCACTTTGGAGGATTGATTCCGGAGCAGGTCCCAGGCGGTTTCGGCGGCGTCCTGCGCCTGCACCTCGGCGACCTCCTCGGGGATTGTCGGTTCGCAGGTTCTGATGTCGGCCACGGCAACCATTTTCGCCATGCC
>JBEKZL010000195.1:0-14477 GCA_049509915.1 Bryobacteraceae bacterium
CGATCGAATCCATCAATATTTCGAAGAGATCAACGTAGCCCCGGTAGTGTTTCGTTGGAAGTACAAGATGGACGAGACCATTATTGTGTAGTTAATAAGAGAATGATGATCTAGGGTTTGCGGCTCCGATGCTGGCATCGGCGTTCGGTGTCGCCGGTGCGGTGGTCTAACTATGGCAGACGCTTCCACACCTCGAACCGTGGTGGTCCACCCTTCCATCAAACGGCCCAACCAACTGCTAGGCGGAGGACCGTCTTGCCAGGTATGTTCAGACGGAACAGCCGCAATCCGTCCATCAGCAGCGCCTCGATCTTGTCCGAGTATTCGGCTGCATTCAGAATCGCAACAGCTGAACGAGGTCTCCGATAGGACACCGAATGCTTCGGCCAAAACCAATCGGCCGCCATGCCTGTCGTAGCGGCCATGCCAGCCGCCGATCCGACGAAGCGTCGTCGGTCGATATTCATCGCAGCACCATGAACGGATGGATCATCTCGCCGCATTTCAGGGCGAGAAGGGCAGTGGCCAGAGTGGCGTTATTCCGAGTTTCGCGATCTTCCCTTATGAGCGTCGCCAGCCGCGCTCGGAGATGCTCGATCGGCTCTTGGTACGCGAACAATGTAAGGATGCACCAGGCGAGACTCTCCACCGACTCGATGGTGGCGGACCTTTGTTTGAGCCAACCCAGACTAGCCTGAATTGCCGGCGTCCGTTTTTCATCCTGCAGCGCCAATAGTGCAATTGCGGTGGCCTCGACGTGGGCCGAAAGTGCTGCGGCGTATACGACGCTATTCCCCGAATTCCAGCCCCCGCCGACGCAGACTCGATCCAAAAGCATATCGACACCCAGGCGAATTCGTCTTTCCGTCGCTTCCGTCCGGTTGCAGGCGGTGAACTGTTTGATGGCAATGACACTAAGAGCCGTGGGAATTACCCAACTGGCCGAGCCGGGGAGCCAGGGCCATCCATAAAGGTCCGGGTCGAATCGAACTGCCCGGTCTGCGAGCTTGAATTTCCAACGCCAAAACCAGCTCCCCTCGCGGCCTTTGGCCGTTAGGAGCCAGGATTGCCCTCGTTCTCTGGCGCCAGACGCGTCGTTTGCTGAATTCAACGCGCAGATGGCAAGCGCCGTCGTCCATGAGGACTCTCGATCGCCGATGAACGATGGCCAACTGCCGTTCGACAATTGCGCGCGCAGCAGTGGACGAACGACCTGCTGGCTTGCCAATGGCCGTTCCGCGAGTACGGAGAAAGTTGCGAGGCACGTAGCCTCCAGACTCATTTGGGGTGAGCCGAAAAAACTCCAACCACCGCCAGGCAATTCGCGCCGGCGTAGTTCGTTAAGGAGCTCGACATGGTTCATGCCGCGATTGTGGCGGATCTTTCCGTATGCGATCAAATCGGTTCCCGTCGAGCGCTACCGACAATGATGCCGATGAAGGGATGGAGCGATCGACCGTAACTGAAATTGCGGACACGGCACGACATCACCCCCGCGCCTCAGTTCAGATCCGTTGGCGCGTACCTTAAGTGGTTTAAGTCTCAATACGATTCAGCCGCTTGCTGAGGCGCTGTTTCGTCTCGCAGGCTGGTCCATTTGAAAAAAACCACAGCAAGCCATATAAAAAGGCATGAATTCGAAGAGCCTCCCCCTCGATGTCGGCAGCGGGGGCGCACAAGCCGCCGCTGTTGTTGCACATGAAATCCCGCTCACGGTTCGGCAGGCCGCTGTCTTCCTTGGAGTCAGCCCGCAAACGGTGTATCTTTGGGTAGAGCGAAAGCAGATTCCCCACCTCCGCGTGATGGGTCGAAACATCCGGTTTTTGAAATCGGAGTTGGAGCCATTCCGCGCAACTTTCAGATTTGAGGTGGGCTGTGGCAAGACCTAGCAAACATGATGGTGCAGTATTCAAACGTAACGATGGAAAGATTCTTTGGATCAGGTACCGCGACCGCGAGGGCAACCTTGTCCGGGAATCGACCTTTACCGAAGACTGGCAGGAGGCGCAGCGAAAGCTTCGCGAACGCCTTCAGGCCAGAGACGACAAGCTTCTCGAGAAAACACACGAGGCCAACTTGCGCGCTACCTTGCATTTGAAGAAATCCTTTGGCGCTCGCAAACTCTCTGAGGTTTCGGCCGACGACATCGAGTTTTATCTGCGGCGCCGCCTTCAGGATCGAGTCCGGGTCAAAATCAAGGCTGGTTTTGCCCTGCGCGAGAGGCTGAAGCCTGCCACGGTTCATCAGGAACTTCGGGTCTTGCGCCGGATTCTCAATGTAGCCGTACGAAAGAAGCTGTTGCCTTCGAATCCCTGTGCCGGGGTCGAGTTCCCGGTCAAGGTGAAGGGTCTGTTCCGGCCGCATTACATGGGCTGGGCCGAGCAGCAGCAGATCGAGTTGCAGGCCCCGGATTACCTCCGAAACATCATCCGGATCATCACCGAAACGGGCCTTCGGGTCTATAAGGAATTGATGCCGATGAAGAAGGATCAGGTCGATCTGGAAAACGCGGTCGTGTGGATTCCGGATTCGAAGACTGCTAACGGGATCGCTGAAGTTCCTTTGACCGAGATCGCGGTGAAGGCGTTTCGGGATCAGTGGACCGTCGCTGGACAGAGTCCTTGGTTGTTCCCCAGCGATGAGAATCCGACCGGACATCAGAAGACGCTGAAGACGGTTTGGCACGCCACGTTGCGGAGGGCCAAGGTCCCATATTTCCGGATCTACGATCTCCGCTCCACGTACGCGACCCGCCTGAGCGCGGGTGGCGTGGCGGATGAGTGGGTGACCCAATTGCTCCGGCAGGGAGACGCCAAGGTGTTCAAGAAGTACTCACAAATGAAGCTGCAGATGAAACGGGAGGCTCTGCAGAAGCTGAACCGGCAGGCGAATGAGAGCAGCCGGAGTTTTGACACGGAGAGGCCCAACTGATGGGGTTTTGGCACGGTTTTGACACGGTCGGGCCTGTTTTGGGTGGTTTTTGTCCTCGTCGCGGAGTGCGGCGAGTCAAGAAGTGTTTTAGAATGAAGAGTCCGTCAAATGTCGGGGCGTAGCGCAGCCTGGTAGCGCACCTGCCTTGGGCGCAGGGGGTCGGGCGTTCAAATCGCCCCGCCCCGACCAAACCTCCTGCTGATTCCAAAAGAGTTGTTCAATTTGGCGTTCCATCGCTTTCGCTATTCCTTTGCCTTACTGTGCCAAAACTGTGCCAAAACCCGGCCCGGATTGCCCTTTGACTGTGCCAAAACCCTGGCCGCTTTCGTTGGCCTGGCGGTTCAATTTCGCCAGCGCCTCTCGTTTCATCTGCAGCTTCATCTGCGAGTACTTCTTGAAAACTTTCGCATCGCCCTGCCTCAGCAACTGCGTGACCCACTCGTCGGCAACGCCGCCGGCGCTGAGCCGGGTAGCATACGTGGATCGAAGATCGTAGATGCGAAAATATCGAACCTTCGCCCGGCGAAGTGTCGCGTGCCAAACGGTCTTGAAGGTCTTCTGATAGCCGTCGGGGTTTTCTTCGCTCGGGAAAAGAAACGGGCTGGGTCCTGAGAGAGCCAGTTGCTTCCGAAATGCATCAGCGGCGATCTCCGTCAGAGGGACCTCCGCAATGCCATTCGGCGTTTTCGAGTCCGGAATCCATACCGTCCCGTTCTCCAGATCGAGCTGCTCCTTCTTCATCGGTGTCAGCTCCTTGTAGATCCGAAGTCCGGTTTCTGTCACAATCCGGATGACGTTTCGCAGATACTCCGGCCCGGCGACTTCGATCTTCTGCTGTTCCGACCATGTGACATAGTGCGGCCGAAACAGTCCATCCACCCTTGCCGGAAACTCAACGCCGGAACATGGATTCGCAAACAGGAATTTCTTGCGAACCGCCACATTCAACATGCGACGCAACACACGCAATTCCTGGTGGACCGTCGTGGCCTTCAACAGGCCCTTCTCCACGAACCCTTCTTTGGCTTTTACCTGCACTCGCTGCTTAAGCCGCCGACGGAGGAATCCTTCGATATCGTCCGCGGTCAAGTCGGCGAGTTTGGTGTTCTCGAACATCTTTCTCAGGTGCTTCAGCGCGCGCTCGTTTACCTCGTGGGTTTTCGACGCGCGGAATGGGGGCCTGGAGAAATTCTCCAAATAAAAATCCGCCCACTCCCCAAAATTGAGATCCTGACCGCGGCGCAGCGCGGGCAGTGTGTTGTTGTCTCGGGCTTGGAGCCGTTCCCTGAGGCACTTCTGCGCTTCCGTCCAGTCCTCAGTAAGAGTCGATTCTCTCTGGAGAGCGCCGTCCTTGTCCCGGTATCGCATCCACCAGACCTTCGATCCTTTACGTTCGTACAAGCCCCCATCATGCTTCACTGGTCGTGCCAATTCACCACCTCCTGTTTGAACTGTGCGCGGAAGGGCTCCAACTCCGACTTCAGAAATCGGATGTTGCGGCCCATCACGCGGAGATGGGGAATCTGCTTTCGCTCAACCCAAAGATACACGGTTTGCATGCTGACACCCAAGTACACAGCTGCTTCGCGAACCGTTAGCGGGACTTCTTCGGCGAGGAGGGCGAGAGCGGCGCCGGCTCCGTCGGTGGACTTGGTTTGGGGGAGGTGCTTTGGACTCATGCCTATTTGTAAGGCATCTTTGGATTTCCGCCAAAAGCGGATACGTACATCGAGTGTGGCTCACGAATCGTCAAATTTGAAGGGTCCCACCCTCTATTTGAAGAATCTAGTCCGCACGTGACGCCGTGATTGAAATCGCCGATTTCGCTAATCCCGCGCTGCGAACTTTTCATCTATTGCCGCTGCGACCTTTTTCAAAGACGGGCGGTCGGTTACAGGGCACAAGGCGTAATATTCTGTGCCGTTTACGCGCTTGAAGCCCACGCGCGACCAGTACTGCCGGAGCCTTCGCCTTGCTATCCGGAATGCGGCCGCCGGATCTTGGAGTCCGTCGAATGGGCACCAACCTGAATTTAGGTAGTTCCGGAACTGAAGGGGAAAAGGCTTCATCGCCACTAATCCGCAATTGACACCGAAGAGGTCGACGGTGCGAGAGACCGCCAGCAGGCCCAGTCCACGCTTGCGAAAGCCCGGTTCAATCTCAGCGCGCTCGAGTATTAGGAGGTCCAGCGACAGGATATTAGGAAATTGACGTCGAACGGCTTTTTTGTATTCCCAATCGTCTGGTTCAAAGAAGGCGGCATGGTACTCCGCCATTTCTCTGCTCAGGCCGTCCATAACGTCGAACAGATTCTCGCCGACGTCCGCAATGCGCCCGACCTGAACAAGCGAGGCACTGATTTGTCCAATGACGACCTTGGATTCGTCATCCCGGATTTCGCCGTCGATTGCCCGGATAAACGTGAAACTCGGCTCGGTCTTCGTGAGAGGTGCCGCAAGGTGGAAAACTACTTCAAGCATCGTATACTCCAATCGCTCTGGAAATGATCTGAATCCGGATTGACATCGGATGGAACCCCGGACCACTCGTTCGTCTCATAACCCAAAGGTCGAAGGTTCAAATCCTTCCCCCGCAACCAATTTTTTCAATAAGTTACGCGGCTTTCTGAGCGCACCACAAACTCCCATTAACTCCCAATCGCCGCGACCGGCTTCTTCTGGTCGACGGTTTCCTCCGTTTTGCTGGACTTAAGGACCATTTCCACAACTTTGCTGTGGGCCTGACGCTTCGTATCCGTCATGGCCTTGCCGTAAATGTTCATCGTCGTTTGGATGCTGGCATGGCGCATCAACTCCTTTTGGACGGTGAGAGGCGCCCCGGTTTCGTCCAGCCACGACCGATAGCTGTGCCTGAACGTGTGCCACCCAATATCGCCACCGATCCCGGCAGCGATCCCGGCTCTCCTGATGTGCGTCTTTTGAATTTCCTCCTGGTGGTACGGTCTGCCGGTGACCGGGTTGGCGAATAACCAACCCTTCGGCGTGGAGAAGGCTCGCTCCTTGTGCAGCATCAGAGCTTCCACCAGCGCAGGATCGAGAGGAACGCTGTCCCGCGAGTACTCGGTTTTCACGTCCCCAACCCTTCCGTGAACGATGCTCCGTTGTATTATAGGTCCGGGGGCGATGGATGCATCTCTAAGTCTGATTTTGGCTCACATTGATCAGCTCGCTCCCATCTTGCTTCAAAATAAGGATCTGATATTTGCCCTCGAAGCTGGCTTCATCGGAACCTGGGGCGAGTGGCACGATTCCACCAACGGAAACGACACAGCGGCCGCGCACGCGGCTGTTCTAAATGAAGAATTGAAGTACTTTGGTGGCGTTTTCCCAATTCTAGTACGGTATCCCGCTGACGTAATCCAGTACACAGGTAATACGACACCACCACAGGGACTAGGGTTGCACGATGACTACTACGCTTCGGCCTCCGGCGATGGCGGGACTTGGGGTGCGTGCGTTACCACTGCTGGCTGGTACAATTCGAGCTATACGCCAAGCCTCTTGCAGTCTTTCGCTGCGGCCGTGTCCACGAACACTATGTTTGCCGGGGAGTTCGGTGCCGTGTATCCTCCACTGCAAACATGCGCTGCACTGGATGCTTACTCATACACGTTCCACGTGCAATCCGTTACGCTTTTCCCATACCCGAGCGACGTTGGGACAGAGTTACAGAACGAGGGCTGCGTGCAGTCCTTCTACAACCAGGTGGGGACACGAATTGTGTTGCAGGAGGCGACCGTTAGCGGCAATCCAGTCCCAGGCGGTCAACTGTCCGTGGCTCTTACGCTGGCGAACGCAGGCTACGGGCGTGTAATTCGTCAACGCCAAGCTAATCTTGTCCTGATTCAGAACGCCGGGACAGTCGCGGACATCCCAATTCCCGTGCAGAACCTCGACCTGCGGACATTGGGATCCTTCACGAGCCAGACGTTTCAGTTCGAAGTCTCATTACCGACATCCCCACTAAAGGCAGGGCCGGTTTCCGTGGCGTTGACTATTCCTGATCCTGCGCCATCGCTAACTTCGATCGCCGCTTACGCACTGCCTCTGAATAGCCTCGACCAGAACAACAACCCGATTTTCGACCACCCTTGTCCAAAACAGGTTCTTGCAGTCTGAAATAAGCAGGGTGCCCTCCTATAATTGACGATGGCGAGCAGTTCCTTGGCGGGAACTCGCCAAACGCTGCCCACAGGAGGGCAACCCAATCGTACAAGTCGCGAGCCTCTTTAATCAACTGCTCCAGCACTTTCCTCGAACCGAGTTCGCCGCACTCGTAAAGAAGCACGCCGCTGAGCGTGCCGCCAAGGGTTTTACCTGCTGGACGCAGTTCGTCTCTATGCTGTTCTGCCAACTGGGACACGCCGATTCGCTGCGCGAGATCTGCAACGGCCTGGGCTGTTGCTTGGGGCGGTTGGTGCATGTGGGGATTGTCAGAGCACCGTGCCGTTCCACTTTGTCCTATGCCAACGAACACCGTCCGTCAGCCTATTCGAGGATTTGTTCTTTACCGCGTTGGCGCGGTTCCGCGAACAACAAGGGCTGGGCACACGCCAGCACAAGTTCCGGTTCAAGAACAAACTGCTCAGCCTGGACTCAACCACCATCTCGCTCTGCTTGACGATGTTCCCATGGGCTAAGTTCCGCCGGGCCAAAGGCGGCGTCAAGGCCCACGTGCTGCTGGACCATGACGACTATCTGCCGGCCTACGTGCTGCTCACCGAAGCCAAACGCAGCGACGTCAAACTGGCCGATTCCTTCGCGCTGAATCCTAACTCGATTGTGGCCATCGATCGCGGCTATATCGACTACGCCCTGTTCGGCCGCTGGAGCCTAGCCGGCGTTTTCTTTGTCACCCGCCTGAAGGAGAACGCCGCCTTTGAGGTGGTCGCCGAATGCGAGATCCCGCAGAACCGGAACATCCGCGCCGACCAATTCATCCGTCTCACCGCCGCCCAAGCCCAAACCGACTATCCTGACCTGCTGCGCCGTATCGCCGTTTGGGATACCGAAAACGAGCGCGAGATCATCTTGCTCACCAATCTGATGGCGTTCGGCTCCACCACCATTGCCGCTATCTACAAAGAGCGCTGGAAAATCGAGCTGTTTTTCAAAGCTCTCAAGCAAAATCTGACCGTGAAGACCTTCGTCGGCACCAGCGAGAACGCCCTCCGCGTCCAGATTTGGACAGCCTTGATCGCCCTGCTCCTGTTGAAATGGCTGCATCACCTCTCCAAGGCCAACTGGTCTCTGTCCAATCTGGCATCGATGCTGCGGCTGAACCTGTTTACCTATCGCGAATTGATGCAGTGGATTGACCATCCCATGGGCACCCCAACCCTGATCCCGGCTGCCGAACAACTCACCCTGCTTCTGGTATGACTTGGACAGGATGCGACTCTTCAAACCGGAGACCTCCACCTAAATAGCCCACGGGAGTCCCTCCAAGACGCGTGTTTTCAGCAGGCCGCGCTACAGGTCTGTCCTGTCTTGGACAGCACTGATTTTCGACACCTCTTCCGGTTACAATTACATCGACGGCAGCGGTCCGTATCTAGGACCAGCATTCCAATTGGACCCCGCCGGGAGTTTCACATCAAGCCCGAGTGAGGTGATTGATGGATCGTACTCGATCAAGGGCTCGTATACGGGCGCTAACACGTACACGCCCTATCTTGAAACGGTTTCCTCCGTCCTGCCACTTACGCCGACTCATGAATACAAAGTCACGTTTCGCTACAAGATTTTGAACACTCCGACCAATGGCTTCGAAACGTTGTTTTATTCCCCTACAGGTGGTGCGGCGGGCAGTTTCCTCCCCTCAACGGTGATAACCGGACAAGCCGGCGATTCGGGAACGGCCACACTGACCAACACGCTTGGCCCTTACAGTGACTACGAGGCACGATGGGACGTTCCCGGTGCGGGTGCGATCTCCATCGACGATATAGAAATCATCGATGTCGCTTCCGGGAAGGTGATCGCCAGCGCTACCGCTGAGCCCCTGCTCCCGTCTCCTTTGAGTATCGTGCTACCTTGAAAAGAAACAAGAAAACAAAACAACAACAAAGGAGGACTATGAAGGTCGAAACATTGGAGCGCGAATTTCGCTATACTGGCGGACTGCACTTGCCGGATTTGGATCCGAAGTTAGCCGTTGAGGAAGTTATCAACCTATACAGCAATACTTATCCTGAGATCACGACCGCGGCCATCGCGGGTCCGGAGGTTATAGAAAACAAGCTGGTGTACCGACTGACTCGTGCTATTGGGACCAAGGGCTAAAAGCCTTTCGGTCGCTGGCTTCCGACCCCGTAGTTGACGATCCGAGACTTGCTCGGCCCCTTATTTCCATTAGCTCGTAGCGCGAAAGGATCGCCAGTCGACTCGGCGGGCGCTCCGCCGTTCTTAGATGGGCGTGGCAGGCTACCCAGGAGGCGGCCCGAAGGCGGCCATCCACTCCGGGCTTGAGTCGGCGCTCGCGGTTGCACGACTTACTCGTGAATCGATAGAGAATAATCAACTGTTTCGCCGGTCCGCTCGCGTAGGTTCCGAGTCCACGCCCGCGGGTTTCTGCCATGCATCACGCGCGCGACGAAACCGAGTTGTTCAGCCACGTTGTTTCGGTTCTTCCGAATGTCCTCTCTACAGGTTGTAGCGTACTTAGTCACGAATTCGCAGACATCTGTGGATTTGGCAAAGACGTATGTGGCATGCCCAAGTTGAGGCACTTCGGCCACAATTGCGCGAGGCAGTTGTTATCTCGGGAATTCGAGATTTGTACCCGGTTTTTTTGCGCAGGTGGCCGTTGACGTTGCGGATGATTGGCGGGTTTGGGGGTTTGGCGGCCGACGGAGGGAGGGCGTAGCCCGACTGGAGTTGGCCGCCAAACCCCTGCGCCGCACAGCGACACCGGACGTTGTCGGTTGCAATGGTTATCAATGGATGATAACCTTAGATCGATGAAAGGGCATGATCGGGATCCTGGCGCAGGCGTGCTGCTGGATCTTGACAGCCAGGTATTTGTTGTCGATGCGAAGGGCCAGTACTGGGTTCGGTTCTCGGTCAGCCGTGTCGCTTGTTCCGCCGAGCGGCCGCATGGGCTGAACTACTCGTTGACCCTGCACGGCCCGGGTGGTCACCGGCTGGTTGGATTTGACAACGCTCATTCCGTCCGGGAATCGCGTGGGCCTGGGGGCAAGAGCCGTGGCTCTCTTGACCACAAGCACCGGATGGAGACCGGTCGACCTTATCGGTTCAAAGACGCGGCCACGCTTCTGGTGGACTTTTGGACCGAAGTGGATAAACTCTTGAAAGAGAAGGGAGTCATCTAATGAGGACGCTGCGCGTGGGGATTGCCAGTTACGAGCAGATGAAAGCTCGGACGGTTGCGATCGCTCGAGGCGAGTACCGGCCGGCGGCCGACGAGCCGAAAGTATGGTTCACATCGGCTGAAAGCTTTGCCAGGGTCTTATCTGACCGCAACCGTGCCCTGCTTGGGACCATCGCCGAATCCGCCCCCGAATCGCTAGCGAGACTGGCGGAACTAACCGGGCGGAGAAAATCGAATTTGTCCCGGACGCTGAAGACCATGGAGCGGTACGGCTTCGTGCATCTCACCCATGGAGTGCGGGGATCGGTCATCCCCCGAGTTCCGTATGGCCGGATCTCGCTGACGCTGCCGTTGTCAACACCGGGGAGGCTTGGTACCGAAGCCGCATGAACCGGCCTCTGGCACGGCGGTGTAGGATGCCACAGTACGTGGCCAGGGAGGCAATGAGAATACCGTCAACGTGCTGTGTGTGGCTGGAGATGACAAGCCGAAAGGACTTATCGGTACTAATCCGGTGTCGATCAGGGCAATTGGCCGTTTTGCGGGCATTGAAAAGCGGATGGGATGGATCCCGGAAGGACACGAACAGCAGTGCTGAGCTTCTTAGGAAAGAAGCGGGCCGCCAAGCTCGTGCCCTCATTCGCAGAGGAAGCGAAGTAAATCAGACTCTACACCGCTCCGAACCGATACGATGATGCTGTCAGAGCGCCAAACATGGTGTCCTCGTGATAGGTGCGAAATCCGGTCTCGTCTTCGGCTGCTCCCACTGCAACCATCAGAGGAATCAGATGATCTTCCTGTGGATGGCAGAGTCGTGCGGATGGCGCGGCGCTCCAATCGACAAGCCTCTCCGAGCGCTTTGTCAACGGCGTTTCGCACAACGTCTCGGTGAGCCATGAGTCGAACGCTCTGGATGGAGCTATGCCGGCCGGACCCATTTGTCTCAGGTTGTGATAGCTCAAGCCACTCCCAACAATGAGAACACCCTCGGAACGAAGTGGCGCAAGGGCCCGACCGATCGCGAGATGCGCGGCAGGATCGTAGTCGGCGCGGATAGAGAGTTGCACGATCGGCATGTCAGCTTCCGGGTACATGACATAGAAAGGTGCGAACACGCCGTGATCGTAACCGCGATCGACATCCAGGTCGGTTGGGAAGCCTGCGCTGTTAAGAAGCCCTTGTACGCGCTTTGCGAGATTCGGGTCGCCGGGGGCGGGATATTTCACGCGGAACGTGAACTCCGGAAATCCAGAGTAGTCATAAAGCATGGGCGGGTTAGGGCTAGCCTGGACAGCGAGCCGGTTCCCTTCCCAGTGGCCCGAGATCGCCAGAATCGCTTTCGGGGCTACAGGAAGCTCGTTAGGCATCTCCTTGAGAGATTGTTCAAGAACATCGAAGTACGGCATAAGGTCTTTGATCCAGGGCCACGGACCTCCGCCATGGGAGATGAAGTAGGTGGGTAGCTTGAATGACTTTGATTCAGTGTGGTTCATTTACGTGCTCCTGAGTATTGGCATGAAGGTGCGGGAGCGGCTTCCGCACCACACTAAGCTTGTCAGATCTGTGTCGCAGGCTTTGCGGTGAGGACGCCGGTGAAGCTGGGGCGGTACTGAAGGAAGACCAGCACCCACAGCACAGAAGCCACCAGAGCCGCCGCAATGCTCGCCGGCGCAAGCGTCAGATGAAACGCAAGGATGTTGTAAAGCCCCGCCGCCAACAGTGTCAGCGCAAGCGGCACGAAGTAGCCCGATAGCAACAGCAACCCGCCGAGCACTTGAATCGCGAAGAAGAACGCGGAAAAATGCGATTCACTGACGGAGACAAGAAACTGGATCGCGGGCGGATTCGCCGGGGGCGGCTGGTGGATGAAATTGAGAAATCCATTCAGCCCGAAGACCCCGAAGATCAGCCCCAAAAAATAGCGAGCAACGATGGCAGCCATCTTCATGCGGCAACTCCCTCGAGGCTTCGCGCGTGGGTCTGCACGGCCTGAAGATGCGGCGCAAGAAACACGCCGCGATCATGCCCCTGGTTCAGAGCCGCTGTTCCACCCGCGGTGAGGAAGGTCGCGTCAGTCAAGCCAAGGAACCCAAATACGGACCGCAGATATGGCTCCACGAAATTGAACGAGGCCATCTGCGTCTGCGCGTCGTATATGCCGCCGGTTGCAATGATAAAGGTCGCCTTCTTGCCGACGATCAGGCCCTTCGGCGTTCCGTTCGCGTAGGAAAAGGTCCTGCCGACACGCGCAATCTGGTCGATCCATAGCTTGAGCACGGAGGGCACACCGAAGTTATGCATCGGCACGCCGACGACGTACTCATCGGCCTGCTCCAATTCGGCGAGCAGGGCATCGGAGAGCGAAAGCAGTTCCTTCTGCTGCGGGGTGCGAGCCTCCTCCGGCGTGTAGACGGCACCTATCCATTCCGCGGCGATTGGCGGCATTACCGTTGCGTTGAGGTCACGGTCAATGACCCTTCCATCCGGGTGTGAAGCCTTCCATTCGGCGACGAACGCAGCGGTTAGCTCGCGGGAGACTGACCGACCGTAGACTGGGCTGGAATCGATATGAAGCAGCGTTGGCATAGCCAAAAACCTCCTACACGACAATTGATGAGTAATCAACACCTGTCGATTCCAAAAATGAACACGTGTCGCATTAGCCTGCGGGAAGAGATATTCTTGAAGCTGCAATGGCCGAATCGCTCCAATCCGCCGCCGAGACGACGGATCCACGCATCCTGCGCAGCCGGCGTATGCTCATGGAGTCACTAGCCAAGCTTCTGATTAAAAAGGATTTCGAAGACATCTCCGTGCAGGAGATCGCCGACGAGGCAACCCTGAACCGCGGCACCTTTTATCTCCACTACCCGGACAAGAACGCACTGCTGCAGGCCATGACAGGCGCCCGATTCCGCGACCTTATAGAGCGCCGCGGTCTCACCTTTACCGGTTGCAGTGGAGCACTGCGCGCCATGGCTCTCGGCGTCTGCGACTACCTCGCCGAGAACACAAGCTGCCCCGAGCAATTGGCTCGGATACCGCTCGAAGGCTCCATCATCCCGGTCGTCGAGGGTATGTTCAAGGAAGGCATTTCCCGTCATGCGCTGGCACCCGGTGTCGATGCGGGATTGCTGGCGACCACGGCGGCTTGGGCCGTCTTCGGGGCTGCGCGCCTCTGGTTTCAGACCCCCGACCGCATCCCGGCTGAGGAGATGGCCGCCAAGATCGAAACCATGGTAGGGCCGATCATTCTCAGCGGCTAGCAGTAGCTGAACTCGTCCGGGACGCACCGGCGGTCAGACGCGTTTTTCTAAATCTCCCCAGGTGTGGGGGGGGGTCCAAGGAAACACTGGGACGAGCCGGTCACGCTAGGTCCGGCCACGGCCGGCCTGGGCAGCGCCCCGCGAACCTCTCGGCATGGCTCTAGGGCTCCATTCGTGCAAGAAATCTGCCTATCTGCTGCCTCCCGTGCAGGCGACCCACGAGATTCAACACCTGAAGCGTGGGGTCGACTATATGTCGCGACTGGATTGGATAGCAAAGTGCAACGGCACATCCTGGGAGGTGATCCGCGATGTTCTGGCTTAGCAAGGCAGAGGAGCGGACGCGCTCGGTCGTCACCATCGACGGGCAACTCTCCGGCGATGACATCGAGGCCGTCGAGACCTGCTGTGATCAGGCGATAGCAACGGGCAAGCCGGTCGACCTCGTTTTGCGCGATGTCTCAACAATCGACGAAGCCGGCCGCGCGCTGCTCCGTCGCCTCGCCGCAAGGAGCGTCCGCCTACTCGCCAGTGGCGTCTACACCTCGTACATTGTGCAGGCGTTAACGCCCACCAAGGACGGAGGTGGAGGCGGATGACTCCGTCAGTGTCGTTGGAAGCTCCTATTCGACCACAGTCGGGACATGAACGCATGAGAGGACATTCAATGCTCACGCCGCCTGAAGTTGGGGTTTGGAATGCCACCGAGGAGGAATCTCAGCGGCCCAAGCGGATCGCGAACGCATGTCGGCTAACGCGGGTTCTTGATGTCGCGGCGGCCCAGTTCGCCATGACATGGCTGCATGGGACCACGACGCTAGCACTCGCCAAAGCTGCGGGAATCTCGGAGCCTGTTCTGTTGGGTCACTTCGACAGCAAGGAGCACCTGTTCAGAGCGGCTGTCGAAGCCAATATTGAAAACCGTCT
>JBEKZL010000196.1:0-16040 GCA_049509915.1 Bryobacteraceae bacterium
GCGCACAGCATGGGCATTCGCAACCTGATCTGCATTACCGGCGATCCGCCCCGCATGGGCGCATATCCCGACGCCACGGCGGTTTTCGATGTGGACGCCATCGGGCTGGTGAACATCGTCCGTAACCTCAACCACGGTCTGGATATCGGGGGCAATCCCATAGGTTCGGAAACGGCCCTGCTAATCGGCGTGGGCGCCAATCCCGGCGCGATGAATATGGACGAGGAAATCCGCCGTTTCGACTGGAAAGTGGAAGCCGGCGCCGAATACGTGGTCACCCAGCCCGTCTTCGACCTCAAGCTCTTGGAAGCGTTTTTGAAGCGCATCGCTCATGTCAAGATACCGGTGGTGTGCGGTGTCTGGCCGCTTACCAGTTACCGGAACGCCGAGTTCATGGTGAATGAGCTGCGCGTTCCCGTGCCCGAAGAATTCATGGAACGCATGCGCCGCGTCGACAACGCTGAGATGTCGCGCCAGGAAGGCGTCGCGATTGCCAGAGAAATGGTCGAGCGCATCCGCCCGCTGGTGGCCGGCGTGCAGCTCAGCGCGCCCTTCGGCCGCTACCAGATGGCGCTCGACGTCGCCGAGGCGATCGGGCCCCGCTAACAATCTCACCCATGGCTACCGACCTTGTCGAAATCGACCTCGAAAAACCGCAAGCGGACGTGCTCGATCGCGCCGCCTCCGCCCTGCGCCGCGGCCGGGTGGTGGCGATCCCCACCGATTCGTTGTATTCGCTGGTTGCGGACCCGTTCAATTTGCGCGCTGTG
This sequence comes from Bryobacteraceae bacterium, assembly GCA_049509915.1. Lineage (GTDB taxonomy): Bacteria > Acidobacteriota > Terriglobia > Bryobacterales > Bryobacteraceae > JBEKYD01. Next base: position 771 of record JBEKZL010000196.1, read on the forward strand.
GCCCAGGTATTTGAAGCCAAAGGCCGTGAATCGCAGCGGTCCCTGCCGATTCTGGTGCGCGATACGCTGATGGCGGAGGAATACGCCGGCCAGTTGAACAACCGGTTTTTCCTGCTGGCGCGCCGTTTCTGGCCCGGCCCGCTCACCATCATCGTGCCGGCTTCCGCCAAGGTGCCACTCAAAGTCACCGGCAACACCGGCCGGCTCGCCTTACGCCAGTCGCGCTCCGCCGTCGCCGACCAGTTGCTAGGTGTGCTGAATCAACCCCTGGTCGCCACCAGCGCAAACATCTCCGGCCGCCCCACTTGCCGCAGTGGCATCGAAGTATTCGGCACCATGGACGGACGCGTGGACCTGGTGCTTGATGGCGGGTCCTGCCTCTCGGTGGGCGCCACCACGGTCGATATCACCGAGCCCTACTGGAAGATCATCCGCGAAGGATCGATCCCGGAAAAAGAAATCGCCGAATGCCTGCGCTCCTAGCAATATGAAGTACCTGCTGGTGATGCTGGGCGGAGGCTTCGGTTCGTTGGCGCGTTACCTGGCCGGCACTGCCATCATGACGCGCTACGGCGGCCGCTTCCCATTTGGTACGCTGGCCGTCAACGTGACCGGCTGCTTCCTGATCGGCTTGCTCATGACCTATTTCACCGAGCGGCTGCCCCCTTCCACCTACTGGCGGCCGCTGCTGGTGGTCGGCTTTCTGGGCGGCTACACCACTTTTTCCAGTTTCGAATGGGAAACCTACTCGGCCGCGCGCGACGGAGGGTTTTGGCTGGCCCTGCTCAATCTAGCCGGCAGCGTGACCCTCGGATACACCGCGGTCTGGCTGGGCGCCGCTCTTGCGCGCCGATAACGGCAGCTCGACTCGATACTGTCCTTCGCCGATCAAGACACCGCATTGTCAATAGACAGATCCGCGGCCGACGCGGTGTGAGGCCGCGTACGTCCCTGATTCCTTAACGAATTAGTCATGCCATTGTCACATGCCGCACGTACCCTGAACAGAGGTTAAAAACAAAACAATGTGGGGTTCGTTAACGGTCAGGGTTAGTGTTCTTGTCGTCGGCGTATGGCTAGGCGCCGCTGGATTGAGCCAACTTCACGCCCAGCAGAGCGGAACGATTTCCGGGACGGTACTGGACCAGGCTGGAAAGCCCATTCAAGATGCTGTGGTGGAGCTGAAGAGCGATTCTGCCGGGGCCTCTCGCAATTCGATTAGCGACGCGGAAGGAAAGTTCCAGGCTTCGGATCTTGCGGTCGGAAGCTACTCGATTCGAGTCTCAGCGCCAGGTTTCGCCTTGGCCACTCGCTCCGGTGGACAAGTCACCGCAGGCGCAACCCTGGACGTTCCTATCACCATGTCGGTGGAGTCGGTGTCGACCTCGGTTACGGTCAACGAAACCATATCGATGGCCGCCGTGACGGCGCCGGCGGGCAACACACTCGAGGCGGTATCGGCCAAGACAGAAGTCAGTTCGGAGTTTATCAAGGACTTCATGTCGCCGCTGGCCGATTACGCCGAATACGTGAATTATGCGCCCGGCACGTTTAGCATCAACCCCAACGGGATCGGACTTGGCCAAGGCAAGACTTTCTTCCGCGGTTTCCAGGACGGACAATACACCATGACGTTCGATGGGATTCCGTTCGAGGATACCAACACGCCGACGCACCATTCCTGGGCGAATTTTCCGAGCGGCTGGACCGACGCCGTCGATTTCGACCGCAGTTCAGGTCTCTCCTCGAATTTCGGCCCCACCAACTTCGGCGGGTCGATCAATCTGAAGTCGCCGCAACTGTTTCCCGATCCCGACATTCTCGGGACTATCACCTATGGCTCCTGGAATACGCGCATGCTGTCGCTCGACGGCGATAGCGGATTCTTTGGCCCCGGCAGCCGCAACAGCTTCCTGTGGGACATCCAGCAACTGCTGTCGGACGGATATCAAACCTACAACCGTCAGAAGCGAGTGGCGGGATACGGCAAATACCAATACCGGGTCTCCGATCGCAGTTCCCTCACGTTGTACGGCGGCCTGGTCGACATTTGGACCAACACTCCGAACACCACCACTCCCACCCGCGCGCAAGTCGCGCAGTTCGGCGATAACTTCCTGCTGGACGGCACGCCATTTCTTTCGAACGGCACGCCGGACCCCTATTATTACGGCTACGACACTTATCACGTGCAGACCGATTTCGAATACGCCGCCTACAATGCCGATCTAGGAGGCGGGTGGAAGTTCGACACAAAACTCTACACGACGCGCTACTGGAACAAGCAGTTCTACCAGAATGGCGGCACCGTCAACCTCACCTCCAGCAAACCGAGCGGCGTCGACAAGCTCAACGGATATCGGCATGCCGGGGACGAAGCGATTCTGAGTAAGGAATCCAAGTGGGGCGTCTTCCGCACGGGCGTCTGGTACGACTGGGCTTACACGGACCGTTATCAGGTCCCGTCCAACATCCTGACTCAGCTCGACACGCCCCTTGGGAACTTCCATGAGCATTTCATCACTCAGTCCACCCAGCCGTTCGCCGAATTCGAATGGCACCCGGCGCCGAGATTCGTCGTCACGGTAGGCGTTAAGGACGCGAACTATGAAATGACGCTCAATCAGTATCAGGATAATGGGAAGACCGTGGGCTGCCTGGGCGGTAAAGCGTCCACTGACCCGACGACCGGGGCACCGATCTGCATTGGCGGCGCCGCGTTCGTCACCCACTCGATCAACTACAACAACTGGTTGCCGAATGTCGCGTCCCGTTATTACCTAAAGAGCAGTTGGTCGGTTTATGCGCAGTGGGCCGAGGGCAGCATTATTCCGCCCAGCGCGGTCTTCGACGTGCCGAACGCGCAGGTTCTGGTGCCGCCCACGCCGACTCTGGCCAAGACTTATCAGATCGGCTCGGTGATGAAGCACCGCCGCTGGACTCTCGATGCCGACGCCTACTACGTCCATTTCCAGAACGCCTACGATAGCTACACCGATCCCACCACCACCGAATCCGTCTTTGTCGCGACCGGGCCCACCAATACCAAAGGTGTTGAAGCGGAAAGCAACATCATAATCGGCCGGGGATTCTCGGCGTACGTCAACGGCACATTGGGTTCGGCAAAATATCAAACGGGCGCCAACTTTCCCAACGGCGGTCTCTGGGTGGCCGACACGCCAAAAAACGTCGAAACCGTCAGCCTGTTGTGGCGCCACAAAGACTGGGATGTCGGCCTGGTCGAAAAGCGCGTCGGCACGCTGTACAACGACAACGCCACGCTCAACTACCTGATCAATGGGGCCATGATTCCCTTCCCGGTGGACCAGGCCATTAAGATCGATCCGTTCAATGTTGTGAACGTGTTCCTGAATTATACAGTCAAGAGCGGATCCTGGCTGCGCGGAAGCAAAATCGGCCTGGCGGTCAACAATCTCGCCAACAGCCACAACCTGGTTGGAGTCACACCCGCTGTCACCCCGACGCTGTCCGCGCCCTACGTGCAGAATCCCAGCGATCTGCTGAATCTGCTGCCCGGACGGAGCGTCATGGTGACGTTCACCGCGGGCTTCGCGCCCCGGCGATAATGCCAGGAAGGTCGCCCGCCCACGCTGCTTTCCTTACCCGGCACTGGCGCCCACCAGCGCTTCCAGCTTCCGCGATCCGGACCGAAGCGCCTCGGCTTGCGCGGTCATCTGTTCACCCGAAGCGGCGGTTTCTTCGGCGCCCGCCGCCGTTTGCTGGGTGGTTTGCCCGAGCTGGGTGACTGCCTTGGCGATCTGATCGATGCCGCGGGTATGCTCGTCGGTGGCGGTCCGTACCTGGTCGACCAGGCTTTTCACCTCTTTGGACCGCGTCACGATGAGTCGCACCAGGTCGCTGAGCTTCTCGAGCTTCACGCCGCCGTCTCGCGAGCGGACGATCGACTGCTCGATCAGCCCTTCGGTGTCTTTCGCCGCCTGTCCGCAGCGTCCGGCGAGGTTGCGCACTTCCTCGGCCACCACCGCGAATCCCATGCCGGCCTCGCCGGCTCGCGCGGCTTCTACCGCCGCGTTCAAGGCGAGAATGTTGGTCTGAAAAGCGATCTCGTCGATGACCTTGATAATCTTCGAGATCCCACTACTCGATTGGGATATCAATGCCATCGAGGAGATCATTTCCTGCAATGCGGCGGTTCCCGCTTGGGTTGCCTGGTCTACCTCGGACATCAGTTGGGCCGCCGTCCGGGTGCGCTCCTGGCTCTGCTGCGTAATCGCCGCCACCTGTTCGGCCGCCGCGGAGGTTTCCTCGAGCGATGCGGCCTGTTCGGATGCCGCCTGTGCGAGTGATTGTGCCTGGGAGCCAATCTGGGCGGAGGTACCGGCGACCTGGTCGGCGCTTCGGCGAAGGTCGGCGGCAAGCTCGGTCAACCCCCAACCCATGCGCCGGATAATCACGATGACGACGACGCCGGCGACCGCGATGACCGCCCCGAAAGCGATCTGGAGCACGTACGCCCGCGAGGCAGTGGCGTGAGCGCTGGCAGCCGCCGTCGCAATGGCCCCATTTTCAATCCCGGTGAGGGTCGACGCGCATTTATCCAGGGCCTCGCCCGCGCTTCGAACCGGACCGTTCCGCAGTTTCGACAAGGCCTCGGTGTCGCCTCCGGCAGCCATTCGAAACATCTCCTGGTGCAACGCCCGCCAGCCGGGTATCAGCTCTTGAAGGTCCTTCAGCGCACGTCGCTCCGCCTCGGTCCCGAGCAGGGGCTGGAGTTCATCGGCAATTTGCTGAACCTGCTCGGCGGAATCCTGGAGCAACTTCTCAGACCTGGTCAGGTCCCCGGGCAGTTTCTCGATCAGCGCGAGCGAAACGCCGCGCGAAGCGAACCGCGCCTTATAGGACGCGGTTCGGATACTTTCGGCGAGCGCCAGCGCCTTGGAGCTCCGGCTGGAGGTTTCATCCAACGTGCGACCGAGGCCGCTAACCACCCAGAGCGCGAGAAAGCTGGATATGAGGGCAATGGCCAGCATGATCACAATGCTGTAGGTGATTTTGGCTGTAATCGTCCGGCCACGCCTCCCGGTCTGGCTTGAATTCATTGGTTAGCCGTTCCTTTCCGTTTCTGGCAGTACAATCCCAGTGATCCGCCCGCTGTTGGGCATGCAAGCGCGGCTCTAGGGTGCTTCTGGGAGAGCGTTCCACTATGAGTGTCTATCGGCCGGGCGGGCCCGTTTCTTTAGAGGTAGGGAGGGCTGTCCGGCATCATGGAGAGAAGCGGTAGCCCACGCCGCGCACGGTGTGAATGTGGCGGGGGTTTTGGGGATTGTCTTCCAGCTTCTGGCGAAGCCAGGCGACGTGCACATCCAGGGTACGGCTGGATACGCCGGGCTGATATTCCCACACGCCCTCCAACAATTCCTCGCGCGAGACGACCTTGCCGCGCCGGTCGATCAGGTAACGGAGCAAGTCCAATTCCTTGGCGGCGAGGTTGATGGGCAAGCCGTCCTTCAGCACCTCGGCGCGGCCGAAGTGAATGTGGATACGGCCGAAATCGTACTCTACGACCTGGGGCGGCTTTTCCTTCTTGACGCGGCGCAGCAGGGCATCGACGCGCGCCAGTAGCTCGGGGGGCTCGAAGGGCTTGGTGAGGTAATCGTCGGCGCCGAGGCGCAGGCCCACCACCCGGTCGGTAAGCTGCGACCTGGCGGTCAACATCAGGATGGCCACGTCTTTGCCGTGCTGGCGCAATTGGCGGCACACCTCGAAACCGCTCATTTTCGGCAGCATGACATCAAGCACGATCAGGTCGAAGCGCCCGCTGGCGGCACGCTCCAGGCCCTGGGCGCCGTCGGGGGCGGTATCGACAATATAGCCTTCGCCAATGAGGAGGTCGGAAAGCGTGAGAGCCACATCGGGTTCATCTTCGACCAGCAGAATACGCGAGTTCACCGGCGGGCTCCGGCGGGCGCCACGGGAAGGCGGAGAATGAACTCGGCGCCTTTCATGGGCTCGCTCTTTACGTGAATGCTGCCGCCGTGAGCCTCGACGATTCTCTCGACCAGACTGAGGCCGAGGCCGGTACCCTGGATCTGGCTCGAGAAAGCGCGCCGGCCGCGGAAAAACGGCTCGAAGATGCGTGCCTGCTCGTCCTTGGGAACCCCCGGGCCGCGGTCGGCAACGCGGATCTCCACCACCTGGCCCTTACGCCAGGCGTTTCGGGCGGCGGATACGCCGATCCACGGCTCTTCGCGGGCGCCGTACTTAGCGGCGTTGCCGATCAGGTTTTCGAGCACCTGCTTGAGGGCCAGCGGATCGCCTAACACGGTGGGCAGCCCCGGTTCGATGCTGGTTTCGATGCTGCACTGCGCAACCGCGGCGACGGCCTTGGAGGCCTCGACCGCGTCGAGGATCACACCCTCGACCGAGAGCGGCTCGCGTTCCTGAATCGCGCGGCCGGCCTCGGCGCCGGCGAACTGCAGAATCTGTTCCACCAGTTCCTTCAAACGGCCGCTTTTTTGCTGAATCAACTGGCCGTAGCGCTCCACCTGGGCGGGGTTCTGGGCCACTTTCCCGCGCAAATTGTAAGCCGCCGTATGGATAGCGGTGAGCGGCGTGCGCAGCTCGTGGGAAACGCCGGCCACGAAGTCCATCTGCAGTTCGGCCAAACGCTGCGCCCGGTGCGTGTAGTTGGCCAGGGCGGCCACGGTGAGGAGCAACAGCAAGAGGATGCCGGCCGTGACCGCCAGATTGCGGCGCCGGATGCTCTCCACCACGGCTTCCAGCGACCCGGCGCGATGGCGCACATACATTTGCCAGCGTCCGATCCAAGGCATGGGCGGTCCAGGGCCACCGCCTCCCATGCGCGCGGCCTGGGGATCGAAAAGGCGCACCGAGGCATCCGCGGTGTGGACAAAATCCTTTCCTATATTCGCGTCGGATCGATAGATTACGGCTGGCGGAGTCGAGCGGGTGAGCACCTCCACCTGGTAATCCAGTTCGCCGCCGGACTCGAGGTGGCGCTGCACCATTTCGGGCAGAACTTGCGCGGCAATGGTGGATAAGTCGAGATCGAAGATCATCCAGGCGCCCTCGGGACTCGGGAAAGAACCGTGAAACCCGGTGCCTTGGCGCGGACGAAAGAGGGGAATCTCGAAGGCGGTTCCTTCCCCCTCCGGACGGGGGCCCTGGTCGCTCCCGGCGGCGCTGCGGTTCCGCCGCGGATCGTGGGAAATCATGGCCAGGACCAGATCGCGGATGGCAGCCCACTGCGGCGGCCAATCGATGGTGGAGAAGGAGCCGGTGGCGGGGTCGAAAGCCCGCAACGCGACCCCTTCGCCGAGCGGTTCGGCAAAGGCGATACGGCGGAACAGGGCGCCATTGCGGGCCGTAGTTCTCCAGGGCACAAAACGGGCGGCAAAATCCCGCTCGATAGCCGGCGCGCTCGACCGGTCGGCCGGGATCACCGCCCGGCAAGCGGCGGCGACCTCGGCGTTGAAGCTCTGACTTAGACGGTTCAGGTTGGTCTGCAGACCGTTCCTCAGGTCTTTGCGAGTGGCCACGCTCAAATCGCCGATCGATCGATATTGGAGCGCGCCCAAAATGGCGCAGAGCACAAACAGCGCGCACACGAACAGCCATGAGAGTGCGGTTTGCCGCCTGTTCCTGGTCCACGCCATGATCGCCGGTGCCGTCTCTTTATCGGCGGCCCCACTCCTTTACGTTACGCCAGCACGCGGCCGAGTTGGCGGTCGGCGCGGTAAAGAAAGGTTAATTCCGGGCTTCCAGCCTCGCGGGCGCGCCAAGCCGCCGGCTTAGGGCCGATCGCCCATCGCTGCCGCGATCGAACTCGATCACGTCCACGTCTCCGAACGGACCGAGGCGCTCGATGCGCCAGCCGCGCAATTCGGGCTGGATACGGAACCAGGCGGTCCAGAATTGGACGGTGTGGGCTCCGTAAAGGAAGAACCGGTCCGAGTTGGCGAGCGTACTGGAGGTGAGCCGGGTAGCGTATGATTCCGCTTCGGAAGAATCCTCGTAGGGGAAAGGATAGGTAGTGCCGCGGACGGGATAGAAGAGCAGGTGCGAATAGAGGAAGCTCCCGAGCGGATAGCCGGGGCGCCAGACGGGAGGGAGGGCCTCGATAAAAGGACTCGGGCAGAGTACGGGCGTCTCGGGACGCTCGATTCGGCTGTTGAGGATCTGGGCGGCCGTGCGCCAGCCGGACTTGTGGTGGGCCGGCCAGAGTTGGGTCCAATGTCCGGGCAACAGCAGGACGACAGTCCCCAGGGCGAGAGCGCAGGTATTCCAGAACCGGGGAGGGACAAAAATCGCGGCTGCCTGGGTAGCCATCAGTGCAACGCCTGGCAGCGCCAGCGAGAGATAGCGTTCCAGAAAGACGCTGTTCCCCATCGCGTGGGAATAAGCGAACAGGCACAAGGGCTGGCACAACCACCATCCGGCAATCAGCAGCAGCGAACTGGCGGGCGGAACGCTCCGTACTTTGGGCCAATCGCACCAGCGCGCCGCCAGTGCGGCGCCCGCAATAAACGCCAGGATAAAGGCGGGTTTGAGAGCTTCGGAAAGATCCGAGGCTTGGGGAAGGGCGGCGACCACGTGGCGCCCGGCCTGCCGCTGTAAGGCCAGCGCCTGGGCCAGCACGGGAATCAGGCTCCCGGCTACCGCGGTAGCTACGAAGCCGGCTTGAAGGGCGAACCGGGGCGCCACCTGCCCCCGCCAAAGACGAAACGCGGCATAGAGAAAAAACAAAAGATACGCCGGCCAGAAGATCAAATGGACGCGCCAGAGCAGGGCGGCGGCGGCGGCGAAGGCGAGTGCATGTTTCCAGCGGCCGCGGTCGAGCCAGCGAATCAGGCACCAGATGCCGGCCGCCGCTACCAGAGTGCCGAGGGCGTAAGGCCGCGCATCCGCAGCCTGATAGCTGAAATCGTGGAGCGCCAGGCAGGCGAAGACCGCGAACCAGGCCGCCTGACGGTGGATGAGGCGCGCCGCGATACGGGCGATAAAGCCTAGCGCGGCGAGCATTGCCAGCACGGAAGGAACGCGGTAAACCAGCTCCGAGGAGCCGAACCAATGCCCAAAAACAGCTGGCAGGGCGTAGTAGAGAGATGCCGGCACTTGCGGGGCCACGCTCAGGGTCGGGTCCGCCGCGCCGTGCCTCACCACGAACGCGGTGGCCATTTCGTCCACCCAGAAACTCGATCCGAGAGGCATCAGCCACAGGCGAACGATCGCTACCGCCGCCAGGGCGAGCAACAGGCGCGTGGCGGCGATACCGCGCCACCAGGGGGTGCGGGTATGGGCTTCATGGGCGCTAACAATAGGTTCCGGCCAGACCGAAGTGCTTTGCATGGTCTAATTAATAATTCTAGCCGCGCTCGAAGGAGTTCCGCCCTACGGACGATTCTGCCGGTCCTCGCGCGGCGGCGGTCCGCCGGGTCCGCCGCCGAAGCCCGTGCGCGCGGCCGAGTCGTACTTCCTCTTCTGGTCGTCGCTGAGAGTGGCATATAATTCGGCGTCGGCTTTGCTCTCGATCGCCAGCAATTGGCCGCTGAGAGAACCGGCTTTGGCGGCGAGCGCTTCGATCCGCTCGGTATCGTTACTCTCGATGGCCTCGGTCAGCGCCCGCCGGTTGGCGCCCATCTCGGTGCGGACGGGGGCGGCGGCGATTTGGGCTTTCCGGTAGATCGCGGTGGCATTGGTCCTCTGCGTGTCGCTCAGGTTGAGGCGCGACAGCAACGAATCGACGCGCATCCGGGTCGGTTCGTCGCCGGGCGGTGGTCCAGGCATGCCTTGCGATTTCATGTCCTGGTCCGCAATGGGGCCCGCAACACCGATGCCCTGTGCCAAAGCAGCCGATGCGAACGTTCCAGCGGCGATCCAGACTGCGGCGATTCGTTTCATGATGACAGGTGTTCTCCTTCTTACACTTGAAATAACGGCTCGCGAGACCGGCTGGTTGACGTTGTCTGTGTTAAGGTTTATCAAAACTGCGCCGCGCCTTTCCGTACGCCGGCTTACAGAATCTAGCTGCCTCGCCGGCAACCGTACGGAGCGCCACTGCATTCATCATAACGTGGGGATTTGTTCGCCCGGCCCGGGACGGTGGGCGACGTAGAATTTGGGAGACGACACGAAAATCCAGGCAGGCTCCCAGCAAAAAAAACTGGGGCCGGACGGGAATCCGGCCCCAGCGGGAGGTGAAGATACAAGCTTCTAGAAGAAGTATTTAAGCGCGAACTGAATCTGGCGCATGTTGGTCAGTGTCCCGGTAATGTAACCGAAATTGGACGGAGCCGCATTTCCCGGTTGGCCGTTTCCAGCCGAGCTGCCGTTCCAGGTCAGGTTGGGACCGCCCAGTTCCACATGGTTGGGAGCGTTGAACATCTCCATGCGGAACTCAAGAGTGTGCCCTTCCCTGATCGGGAAATGCTTGATAATCGATACATCTTCGTTCCCCTGCCACGGTCCTCTAAAGTCGTTGCGCGAGCAGTTTCCAAACGTGGCGGCGGCGGGGTTGATGAAAGCCGCCGGGTTAAACCAGCCGTCCTGGGATTGATGGGCCGCATACGGGTCGGCGCCAATAACGCAGTTGAGCCGGTTGGCTTCCGTGATGAAATTGGTTTGACCGGAATCCCATGCACCGGTATTCTGCACGGCTCCGCTTTGCATCGTGGTGATGGTGCTGAATTGCCAGTTGCCCACTACCTGGTTTACGACGCCGCCGTGGTTGAGAAAATGCTGGCCCTTGCCGAAGGGCAGCGTATACAGGATGGAGGTGACGAAGCGCTGCGGAATGTTGTAGTCCGACGGGCCGTATTCGCAAGTATTGGGGCAGAGCGAGTTCTCAGGCGAGAAGTCGTTTGAGGTGCCGCGGATGTTGCTGGTGTCGTCCAGGGATCTGGACCACGTGTAGGCAAACAGGGTCGTCAGGTTCATCCCGAAGCGCTGGGTCAACTTGGCGCTGAGGCCGTTGTAATTCCCGTTGCTATCGGCATTCACCCACTGGATTCCCGAAGCTCCCCATTCCGGATAGGGCAAGCGAAGAACCGACGATAAGCCTGCGTTGAGAATCCCCTGGTTCTGATTGATCAGGTGGTCCAGGTCGTGGCTTGCCGAGCCGGTGTAATCCAGTTCCACGGTGGTGTTCTTGCCGAGCGTGCGCTGCACGTTGGCGATCCACTGGTGGCTGTAGCTGGTGGGCAGGTGGGAGTTCGCGCCCCAAACGAGGCCGATGGGAATTTGCGCCGGAAGCTGCGCCGCATTAATGAAATTCGTGTATGTCCAGGTGGGAACTCCATAGGTGGTTTGCGTCGTTTGCCCAGTTCGGCCTCCCATGCCGCGTTCGAGATCGAAAATGGAGTTCTTGCTTTCCTGCGAGTAGAAAATGCCGTAACCGAGGCGGATCGACCATTTTTCCGAAGGGCTCCAGGCGATCCCGATGCGTGGCGCCAAGTTCTTATAGTCGGTATTGATCAGCCGCGCGTTCGGGGTGTCCGACCTTTCGGTTTGCAGCGGAGGAAGGAAGGAGGGAAGCGTTCCAATACCGGGAGTTTGCCAATAGGGCAAGTATTGAAACTCCAGGCCGTCGTAAAAACTCCCGCTTCCGGTGCGAACGTAAACGGGATGCTTAGTAATATCCGGCACGTCCGCCTGATTGGGAAGCGACTGGTTGAGTTCGACGTTGGGTTCGCGACCGGATGTGTCGAGCAGGGGCTGCTCCACTTCCCAGCGGAAACCCAGACTGAGGGTCAGGTGCGGCTTCACCCTCCAGGTGTCGTCGATGTAAGTCGCCCATTCGTTGCTGGTAAATTTATCCGAAGCCAGCGCGACAGCAATAATGCCGTCATAGGAATCGCCCAACATGAAGTCCGCGCCGGTATAGCCGCCGCCCTGTGCGCCGGTCCCGGGCGTCATAGAGTTGGTGAACTGGCTATCGAAGTAGAATTGGCCGCGCGGGAATTCATTTCCGATCTGCGGAAACTCGTTGTACCGGTACTCTCCACCGAAGCGGAGCGAGTGCTTTCCGATGACCCAGGAGAAGTTGTCCACGCCCTCGAAATACTTGTCGTTGATTTGAAACGGGCTGCTGGTCGGGTTGCCCCAGCTAGTCAGGTTGTTGGCGGCCATGTCGACGTTGGGTATGCCAAAGGAATTCGGATCCGAGACGGTTACCGGCATGTTCAGTTCGGCATCCACATTCTCTTTGCCGGCCAACTGCTGGGTGATATTGTTGAACAGCGAGTTGTAGCCGAACCGCGCCTCGTTTACCTTGGTCGCGGAAAAGGTTCGAACATTGGATAGTTCCCACTGGCTGGCCCGGGTTATTAGCTGTTCGCCGTCGTCCAGACCCATGGTGGGAGCTGTGGAAATGGTGGTTTCGTAGTTCCAACTGTAGCGGCCGAACCACTGCGATTTCGAGCTCTCGTTCAAATCGATGCGCGCGGTGAAATCCTGCTTGTTGACCGGAATTGACGTGGTGTATTCCAAATTGTTGAGAGGCACAGCCGACCCGCCCTGATTGGCCTGATTCGGCAGTGGTTCCCATTTCTGTTCCAGGAGGATGGAATCCGCGCTGAGGCGGCTGGTGGGAATCTGGTTGCCGGGGAAGGGAGAAGCGAGCACGTTGGGGTAGCTCCCCGTGCGCGAGTTCGGGTCCGCCAGAGCCGTGGAGACCGCGGAAAAATCGCCGCTTCGCATCGCCGGTGTCAGCACGGTGGCCGACCCCACGTTGGTTGTGCGGGAGACGAATTCTTCAAAGTTCGTCATGAAGAACAGCCGGTTCTTGCCGTTGTACAGCTTGGGAATCCGAACCGGCCCTCCCAGCGTGTAGCCATATTGATTCTGGCGGTAGGGCTTCCTCCCTGGCTCGGTGCCAGCAGGGTCGTGCGAGGCGGATAGGAAATCGTAAGCCCTGGCGTCGAGAATGTCGTTGCGCAGGAACTCCCAGGCAGCCCCGTGGTATTGATTGGTGCCCGGTTTGGTGGAGACGTTGAGCTGTGCGGCTTCGCGGCCGAACTCGGCGGGGTAAACCCCGGATTGGACCTTGAACTCCTGGAGAGCGTCGACCGACGGCTGCAGGATGTAAGAGTTGAAGTCGAGGTCGGTGTTGTTGATGCCGTCCAGAGTGTAGTTTTCCCACGTCGATCGCGATCCCGACATGGCCATAGTGAGAGAACCACGCGAACCGCCCTCGCGGCCGCTGGTTTGCGCGGCGGCGGTAAATCCGTAAGTCACGTTGGGACTCAACGCGACCAGTTGCCAGAAGTTGCGGCCGTTCAAGGGCAGATCTTCAATCCGCTGTTCCTCGATGACGGTGCCTACCGTGGCGTTTTCGGTCGCCAGCATCGCAGCGTTAGCGGCGACTTCGACCGTTTGCGTGGACTGTCCAACGGCGAGCGTAAAATCGACCCGCGGCGCCGCCTGAACCTCGAGCACGATGCCCGCTTTCACGATGGTGTCGAAACCCGCCGACACGACCTTCACATCGTAGGTTCCAGGCACGAGATCGGGGAAACTGTAAAGTCCCGCGGCATTGGTGGTGGCCACGCGCGATGCAGCGGTCGCCGAGTTGGTGACCGTAACCGTCGCGTTTGGAATCAACGCGCCGCTCGGATCCCGGACTTCACCGCCGATTTCACCAAAAGTTTGGGCGCCGTTCGCATAGAGGATCCCTCTACCAGGAGGAAGCGATATAAGGCGACAAGAGCCTGGCCCGGTGTCACCCGTGGCGAACAGCAGCGGCAACGCGCTGAATTCGCATGCGACAACCTCGCAATAATTTATACTAAAGGCCCCAAACAACGTATACTAGCCGTAGAATATGTGAATTCGTGTTCGGAGTCAAGGGTATTAAGATAGGATAACCGGCGCCATCCGAGTGCCGGCGGTCGGAGGGGCGTAGTATCGCGGACGTGTTCGAGGCACGCCGACAGTCTGAGTGGGACAATCGAATGGGGGGGAAAGTTCAGGAGCTTTGGCTATGAAACGACGAGATTTTCTTTGGACCGCCGGTGCGGGCGCGGCTTTGTCGGCCGTTTCCGCCGACCGGGTATATGGGGCCAACGACAGGCTGCGTGTCGGCCTCATCGGTTGCGGAGGGCGCGGCACTTTCGATGCGCGCCTGATGCGTGGCACACCCGAGGATATTCAGGCCATGGCGCCTGAAAACTATCATGACGGCAACCTCGATCCGCGTCTCAAGGAACCGCGCAACGTCGAGATCGCCGCGCTATGCGACGTCTACGGCACCCGTTTGGACGCAGCCCATCAATGGGCGCCGCAGGCCAAGACTTACACGGATTTCCGGAAACTGCTGGCCGATAAGGAGGTTGACGCGGTCATCGTCGCCACCCAGGATCAATGGCATGCGCAAATGCTGATCCTGGCGTGCGAGGCCGGTAAGGACGTGTACTGCGAAAAACCCATGTTCTACCGCTTCGGCGAAGGCAAGGCCATGATCGCCGCCGTGCGTCGCAACAAGCGCATCGTGCAGGTTGGGACCCAGCACCGCTCGGCCGACCATATCGCCGAAGCGGCCAAAATGGTCCAGGGCGGCAAGATCGGAGAAGTTCACTTCGTTCGCGTGTGGAATTACATGGGTGTATTGTACGGCAACCCACCCGTGCCTGACGGCGAACCGCCAGCGGACCTGAATTGGGATGCATGGCTGGGACCCGCTCCGAAGGTGCCCTTCAATCGCAACCGGCTTGGCTACCGGTCTTTCATGGACTATACCAACGGCATCATTACGGACTACGGCAACCATCGCTTCGATTCGGTACACCAGATTATGGGCGAGGATATGCCTCTCAACGTAGTTTCGTCGGCGGTGCGATTTAATAAGAAAACCGCCGGAGATATCTACGATATGCAGGTGGCCACGTTCGAATATCCGAATTTCATCATGAATTACGAGTGTTCCAACTATAATGGCCACGGCTTGGGCGGCCGCACCGAAGGCATGCGCTATTACGGCATGATGGGGCCGGAGGACCGCCCGCACGGCATGGCGTTCTACGGCACCGAGGCCTCTTTGTTCGTGGACCGCATCGGCATGGAACTCTATCCCGAGCCAAAACCGATCGAGCGCGTGCCCGGAGGCGGCAGGGGCCGCGGCGGGCGCAGGACCTTTACCTGGGAACCCCGGATGGAAAAGATCAAGATGAACGAGGACGAACCCACTCCGCTGCACACCAAGAACTTCGTGGATTTCGTGCGCGCCAGGAAGGAACCGTTCGCGAACATCGAGGTTGGCGTCCGGGCCACCAC
>JBEKZL010000197.1:0-14419 GCA_049509915.1 Bryobacteraceae bacterium
CCGGCCCCACCGCGCCACGCGTCTGCCGCACGGCTTCCAGATCCTGTTCGGCCCCGGAGCCGAGGCGCATTTTGTAGGCGCGAAACCCGAGCTTTTCCACCGCCGAAGCCTCGGCCGCATAGGCCCCCGCCGGCATGTACATGCCGGCGCTGCCGTAGAGACGGATGCGGTCGCGGACGCGTCCGCCGATCAACTCCGACACCGGCGCGCCCAGCGCTTTGCCGACCAGATCGTAGAGCGCGATTTCCACGGCGCCGTAAAGCTTGGCCAGCCCGGCGTCCTGTCCCGGTCCTTCGAGAAAGAGCACCCGCAACGCATCGGGATCGGCCAGGACCTTTCCCTGAAGAAAGGGAGCGATGGTCTCGTCGATGGCGCCGGCCACGGCCTCGCTGGCCAGGCCCGGACCGTATCCCACCAGTCCGTTGTCCGATTCCACGCGGATGAACATGGCGTCGCGCTTCAGAATCGTTCTCTCGCCGCCCCAAAAAGGCAAACGGATCGGCTGGGGAAACGGATAAGAAAGAAGGAAGGCGCGAACGCCGGAAATTTTCATGCGACGGAGATTAGGTTAACATGGCGGGCAGGAACAGAATGCACGCCACGCGAATCGCCGCCTTTTTGATATCGCTCCCTTTGCTGGCCGCCGGCCCAAGCGATCGCCGACGGATCGAGTCGGTGTACCGGCAATATGCAATCGACTTCGAGATGAAGGACTTTCAGGCGCTTGAGAGTTTATTGGCGCCCGGCTACACGAGCGTAGTCGATGGCCGCAGCGTGGGTCACGACGAGGCGGTGTCGTCGGCCAAGGCGCAGTCGAAAAAGGCGGGTTCGCCGGTGCGCTGCCGCTTCAAGATCGGGCGGGTCGCGATTGACGGCTCGGGCGCCTCGGTCCAGGTTACCGAAGCCGCGCGCTATATTCTGAGGGCTCCGGACAAGAGTCTGCACCGGTTCCGCTACGTGCGCGAGCGGCAGGACCACCTGGTGCTGGCCGAGGGTAAGTGGCGGATCGATGCCAGCCGCCGCTGGGCGGAAAAGGCGAGTTACTGGCTGGATAGCAAGCCGGCCGGAGCCGATAGAGTGCGCAAAGTTCTCGGGCCGGACGCCTTGTAGGGACGGGATGCGCCAGCGTTATCCCCGAACCACGGTGATGCGCGCGAATCCTTCCTCCGCGGTGGGAGGGGACAGGCGCGCCGACATACGCATCAGCACATCGTCCGGCACTACCCGCCGCCGACGCCGATTGCGCGCGCAGCACACTTCGAATGGCACGTCGAAGAACACCGCCTCGGCCGTGCATCCTCGCTTGCGAGCTATCTCCAGATAGGGCCGGCGCTCGCGCACCGTCAGGTTAGTGGCGTCGATATAGGTGACCGGACGGCCGATCTCGAGGCGCTGCCGCAACAGATACCGCAGCGTCTGGAAAACGCGCCCTTGCGCACTCTGATCGGTTTCGTCGTCCGCCAACCAAAGGCGGATCTTGTCGCTCGCAAGACCAGTGCCGCCCACCTTCTCGAGGTAAGTCGACTTACCCGAGCCAGGAAGTCCGACCAGTACGATAATGCGCATCGGCTGGTCCACTGGTCCGCGCCGCCGTTCCGCTATTTTTCTTCCGACTTGGCTTGCGCCTTGCGCCTGCGATGCTCGGCCCAGCGTTTTTTCTGCGCCAACGCAATACGCCGGCGCGCCGCCACGCTGAGAACGCGTTTTGGAGCCACCGCCGGTTTCTCTCCCGCTACCGATGGCGCCGCCGCTTTACCTTTGAGCTGAGCCTGGATCTCGCGAATCTTCTCGTCTATCTTCTCCCGTTCGTGCTGATAACCGACCAGAGCCATTTGCAACGTGGCGATATCATAGGTAGCCTTCAAACCTGCCATTGGAACTCTCCCCCGGACACTATAACATGGAGTGGCGGACGATGTTACCGCATAAGAAGTAGGTATCTATCGGTTGGCAAAGGTTCTTAACATGAGACTGCTGATTCAGCGGGTAAGCGAAGCGAGCGTGTTGGTCGGAAATGACACGGTAGCCGGCATACGTACGGGATTACTAGTATTGATCGGAATTAAGAAGGACGACGGCTCTGCCGAAGCGGATTTCCTTCTGGAAAAGGCCACTCAGCTCCGCATTTTCCCGGATGAGAACGGCAAAATGAATAAAAACCTTATCGAGGCCCGGGGAGCAATGTTGATCGTGTCGCAGTTTACTTTGTATGGCAACTGCCGCAAGGGACGCCGGCCCAGCTTCGACCTGGCCGCGCCTCCCGAACGAGCCCGCTACCTCTATGATTACTTTGTTGCCGCCGCCCGCGGCGGTCCGGCACCTGTCGAGTGCGGTGTATTCCAGTCCTCCATGCAGGTGCGGTTGGTCAACGACGGTCCGGTGACTTTGTGGCTGGATTCCGACGAGCTTCAGAAGCCCCAACGCCCGGTAACTCACAGAGGTTAATTCAAGCCGCCGATCAAGGCGGATAAACGCCGATAACTTCGTTGCTTTCCCTATCGGCGTTTACACACGGCCTGATTCCTCGGGAAGAAAACTCCCGGTAGTCTGGTGAGTTATGGACGGGCCAGGTACTTTTCGTACAGACGGGTCTGCTTGTTGGTCAAATCCACGTCCTGGCCCTTGATGAATAAGTGCTTGACCTGAGTTTGAATTTCCAGGATGTCGCCGGTGGTCAGCACGAGATCGGCGAGTTTGCCTTTCTCGATGGAGCCTAACTGATCGCTTACGCCCCAAATCTCGGCGGGATTGATGGTGATCGCTTTCAGTGCTTCTTCCTGCGGAAGTCCAAATGCCACCGCGGTGGCCGCCTGATAAGGAAGATCGCGCACAAACTCGTTCTCAAAGGTGCCAAAAGCGAATTTCACTCCGGCCTTGTAGCATTCGAGCGGGAGGGTAAACGCCTGATCGTAAGGGTCGTCTTCGCCGCGCGGCAGAGCCAGTACTTTACCCAGAATCACAGGGATATTCTTAGCCTTCAACTCGGCGGCGGCGGCGCCTAACTCGCGCGGCTGCAACAGAACTACCTTGACATTCTGCTTATCGGCGAAGGCGATGGCGTCGTGTATCGTCTTCGGCGTCGATACCGAAATCGCCAATGGAGTCCTGCCTTCGAACACCGGGATCAAGGCTTCATACTTCAAATCGCGCACTAATCCGGGCGCGGCGGCCGCCTTGGCCTTCTGGTAGCGGCGCGCCTGGTCGAAAAAGTCGGTCAGCTTACCCAAGTCTTTCTCGTAAGTGCGCAGGGTTTGGGCATAGGTACCCGCGGCGCCCGCCTCGCCCAAGAACTCGGCGAAATCGGGGTTGCCGCCGCGTCCGCCACGGCCGCCCAAGCTGGGAAATTGCACCGCGATGGCAGCCGACGGCAGTACCGCCATCTGTTCCCAAGTCCAGCCGTCGGTATGGATCAACGCGGCCTGCCCGGAGATTACCTGGCGCGCCGCCGCGCCCCGCCCGCCTCCTGCGCTGCTGGTCGGAAACGTCATCGCGCTGGTGACGCCGTTCACGCGCACCACTGGAAAGTGCTCGCTGCCTGGGTTGACGGCAGCCAGCGCGCGCAGTTGCGGCATGTACTCTCCCAACTCCCCCGTATCCACGCTCTCGCGAATCGCCTCAATCTCGGAAAGGCCCAACTGGGTCGCGGAATCGATCATGCCGGGATAGACGCGCAGCCCTTTGCCGTCGACGATTCGCGCGCCCTTAGGCGCCACCACCTTGGCGCCGACGTCGGCGATCCTGCCGTTCTCAAGCAATACGGAAACACCTTTTATCGCCGGCCCGGTGACAGGGTACACATCAGCGCCGCGAATCAAGACCGGCGCGTCGGCTGCCGCCCACGCCATCACGCCGCCCAGCCATAGCCCCGCCGCCATGCCAAAAAGCAATTCGATCTTCTTCATCCGTTGGGTCTCCTCGCCGGCTGTTGCCGCGGCTGGCTCTGCTTGATCTTATCCAGCAATTTTTGTTTCTCGGCCGCCGTCGCCTTGGCGGCGCTCACTGCCTTATCGCGGTCGAAATAAACCGTTCCATCGATCAACACCTTCTGCACCTTGGCGTAATCGGAAAGCGGGTACTTATCGTAGATCACCAGGTCGGCGTCTTTGCCTACCTCGATCGATCCCACCCGCTGGTCGATGCCCAATTGCTTGGCCGGATTGATGGTGACCATCGCCAGGGCATCGTTCTCGCTCGCTCCGCCGTACTTCATGGCTTTGGCGGCCTCGGTGTTGAGGTGCCGCATCAGCTCGGCGTCGTCACTGTTGAGACTGACCACGATCCCTTTCTTCTGCATCAGCGCCGCATTGTACGGAATCGCATCGATAGCCTCGATCTTATAGGCCCACCAATCGGAAAAGGTGCTGGCGCCCGCCCCGTGAGCCAGAATCTCGGGCGCCACCTTGTATCCCTCCAGCACGTGTTGCAGAGTGCGGATCTTGAAACCGTAATCGTCGGCAACGCGCAGCAGCATCAGAATCTCGTCGGAGCGGTAACAGTGGGCATGCACATAGCGCTTGCCTTCGAGGACTTCCTTTAGCGCTTCCAGCTTCAGATCCCTGCGCGGCGGAATGGCGTGTTCACCGCGGGCCTGGCTGGCGTCGTAAACGTCCCATTCGGCTTTGTATGCCTTAGCCTGGTTAAAGGCTTCGCGAATGACGTCTTCCACGCCCATGCGTGTGGCCGGATAGCGCGCGAACACGGGCGTAGCATTAGCCCCCCGTCCGCCTTGCGGGTTACCGGCGCGTTTCGGATTCTCTCCCAGCGCGAACTTGATTCCCGGCAGCGCGCCTTCGAAAATCATGCCCTGCGCATCCTTACCCCAGCGCATCTTCAGCACGATGGTTTTGCCGCCGATGGCGTTGGCGGAGCCATGCAGGATGTTGGCCGTGGTGACGCCGCCGGCCAGCGCGCGGTAGATGGAGACATCTTCGGGGTCGATGACATCCTTGATATCGACCATGGAGGAAACCGATACGCTGCCCTCGTTCACGCCGCCATCCACGGCGATGTGCGAGTGGCAATCGATAATGCCCGGGATCAGGTATTGGCCGCCGGCATCGATAATCGTCGCGCCCTGGGGCACCATCACCTTCTCGCCCACGTCGGCGATTTTACCGTCCTTGACGACCACCGAGCCCTTGAGCGTGCCCTTAGTCACGGTCATGATGGTGGCGTTCTCGATCACAATGGTTTGGGCGGCCACAGGCACCAGCGCGGCCAGCGCAATGAAGAGGAGCTTTCTCATCGGATTTCCCCCGGTTCCTCGGTGGCCTGGCCGCGGCCGCCCGGCGGAGCTTCCACCGCGGGCTTATACAGCTTGCCATCCACAAATACCGTTTCGATGCGGGTATTGACGTCGAAGATTTCTCCCTTGGTCAGCACCAGGTTGGCGATTTTGCCTTTCTCGATGCTGCCAAGACGGTCGGCCACGCCGTAGATTTGGGCCGGCGACAAGGTGAACGCGCGCAGCGCGTCTTCCCGCGACAATCCCGCGTCGATGGCTTTCTTCACCGCGCGCACCAAGTCGCGCGGCGCATCGATGCCGTCGGTGTAGAAGGCGAACGGCACACCGGCTTTTTGAAGTGCGACGGGAGCGGCCGGCCCCTGGTCGATGTTGGCAAGCGAGCGCAGCGTCTGATCGGCTTCGGGATCGGGATCGCGCGGAGCTTCGGCCCACTTCAGGCTGACCAGCACCGGACTCGAGTACTTCTTGAGGATCGGCGCGGCCTCGGGACGATAGGCTTCCCGCATTCCGTAAAGGATTACCGGCTGCTTCAAGTCCACCGCCAGGCGCAACATGCGGTCCATCTCGATCACGCGATTGGCGGGCAACAGAATGCGTTTCGATTCGACCACGCCCTCGAGAGCCCGGTCGTACGGCGGGCGCTCCAAGCCGCGCGGATCCTTGGCGTAGGCGTCTTTCACCAGCTTGTAATGATCGGCGTCGAGATAGATCTGGCGGATATAGGCGATGTAACCCATCAAAGCGCCGGGAAATCCGGACCCGAAACCGCCGAAGCCCGCCGCGCGAGTCACCGAAATGTACTGGCCGAGCGAAGGCGCCACCACCATTTCACCGGCCTTCTCCGCCGCGGCCAGATCGATCAGCGAACCCTGGCCGGCAAAAATGCCGCGCGTCGGATAAGTGGCGGTGGTAGTGATACCGCCGGAGCGGACCGTTTCGATGCGGCGGTCGGAGGGCGAAATCTCGTCCGCCGCCAGCAGCCAGCTGGTAGTCTGGGGCCGGTCTTCCGGACCCAAGGCGCGCGGAGCCGCGGGCTGCGCGGCAGCGGCTGACGTGCTGGCGGGAGCGGTCTGCCCGCGCCCTCCCCGGCCCGCGGTAGCCACTGGAACCGCGCCCGGCATGCCCACCGTGCTTAAGGCGTCGATCAGGCCGGGATAAACCGTCATGCCTTCGCCATCGATTACCCAGGCGCCGGCTGGAATGGCGACGTTTTCGCCCACCGCCTCGATCAGGCCATTGTGGATTACGACCGTACCTTTGGCAATCACCGGACCGCCGACGGTGACGATTCTGGCGTTGCGAATCGCAGTCACCGGCGGGCTTTCCGCCAAAGCGAGCCCGCACACGAATAGGAATGCCGCTACGAATTTAGACATAGTTGTGATGTTAACCGAACTAGGGCGCTCGGCCTGGCGATTTGGTTACAGGCCGAAGGGCTATCGTCCGATCGGTCAGTGTCTGGCCTCGGCGGCGGTTTGCCGGCGATTGGGTTCGAACGTGGCGGCTGTCCGATTTCGTCGGGTTATAACATGTCTAGTTTCGTTTTGTTACGGGCAGATTGGGTTCAGTTCGGGGAAGCATGTTTGAGTTCGTTTGGCGCGTTTTGGTGCGCTTCTCTTGGCCACGCGGACGCTGACTTCCCGATCAGCATCCGTTCGGCGGCCGTCGCCCGCAGAGAGTGGTTACCTGCTTGTGCCGTGGGTTACGTGCGCAAGGTAGCAAACCAGCCCGGCGCCAAACCTCGGGATAGGGTCAACAGGCTCCGCGGCGGTGTCCCCAGTATCAGTGGTAACAGCCGAGCTAGCCGAAACGAACGCGGTTACCGGGAACCAGCGTCATTCACCGTGACAGCCAGGCATGGACGCGACAGCGCCAAATGCCGGCTGAAAGACAGCGTGGAAGCAGTCGATCATTTAGAAGAATACCGGTGACAAGGTCGCTGGCAATACAGGAAGAGAATGTCAGCTCGAAAGCCGATGCTGCAGGCCGGAGGCCCGAGCCACGCAAAAAGCTTGACACGTGGCGAATAAAAGGCGAACATAGCCGAGGAGGTTCACCCTGACATGCCGATATCCGAAGGTCTGTTGAACGAGTTCGACCACGAAACCAAGACCACCCGCCGCGTCCTGGAGCGCATTCCCACCGACAAATTCGCTTGGGCGCCCCATCCCCGCTCTATGCCGATGGGGAAACTCGCCTGGCACGTCACCCAGATGGCGACCTGGGTGCCGGGCACGCTGGAGCAGGATTTTATCGATCTGAGCGCCCCGGGCCCCGAAGATCCCGTCCCCGCCACTACCGAAGAATTGCTGGCGGCTTTCGACAAGTACGCCGCCGCCGCCCGCGCCACCCTCGCCGCCGCATCAGACGAAGTAATGATGAATCCCTGGTCGTTGAAAAACGGCGAGATGATATTCTTCACCCTGCCCAAAGCCGCCGTGTTGCGTGGTTTCGTATTCAACCACATCGTCCACCACCGCGGCCAGCTCACCGTGTATCTGCGCCTGAACGAAATACCCGTGCCCTCGATTTACGGCCCCTCCGCCGACGATCAGAGCTTCTGACACGGCGCCCGGGGTCCGCTTCGCGCGCCGCCGATTTGCCACCGGCGGTGCGCGCTCACACCTATACTGGGTAGTGGAGACATGCGCGCGAGTTCTTTGATTGCGACGGCACTGGGAGCGGGGTTGATTGTTTGTACAGTCTTCGCCCAACGGCCGTTTCGGGAGTATCCAGCCTGGGAATACAACAACTTCCCCAAGGCCAAGGATTACAACGTACCCTCCGAATGGACGTTCGCGCGGCTGATGTATCCCACCTGGCACGGCTATATCGACTGGCAATCGGAAGCCAAACGCGGCTTCGACTGGCACCAGGGCAACACCAACTGGACCATCGATTATCCTCGCTCGGACCGCCATCTCGCGCTGGCCATCCGCCGCCTGACCCGTATTGACGCCCGCTCCGCCGAACAGCCCATCAACCTGGAAGAGGACGACGACGTATTCAACTACCCCTGGCTCTATGCGGTGGAAGTGGGCCACTGGGAACTGAACGACGTGCAGATTGCCAAGTTCCGCGAGTTTCTGGCGCGCGGCGGCTTCTTCATGTGCGACGATTTTCACGGTACCGCGGAGTGGAACGTGTTTCGCCACAGCATGGACAAAGTGCTGCCCGGCCGCCCCATCGTCGACCTCCCGGATAACGCCCCCATTTTCCACACGGTCTTCGATCTCGAGCACCGCTACCAGGTCCCCGGCATGCAGTACACCCAGACCGGAAGCATCTGCGAGAAGTGCCCCACTTTTCCGCAATGGGGTTCGGGCGGCGATACTCCCCGCTGGCGCGGAATCTACGACGACCAGGGACGCCTCGATGTGGTGATCTGTCACAACATGGACCTTGGCGACTCCTGGGAGAACGCCGATGAGCCGACCTACCCGACCCGGTTCTCCGATCTTGGCATTCGCATCGGAGTCAACTACCTTACCTACGCGTTTACCCACTGACAACCGGCGGCGCGGGCTTCTATGACAAACTGGTTGGACTATGTCGCGATTGGTCTTTCGATGTGCAGGTTGGCTGGTACTGCCGCTGCTGTTCGTGGGCGGGGCACGCTTGGTTCAGGCTCAGAAGGCCAATGCGTATTGGCCGATCCGCGGGACGTGGCAGCATCGGCAACCGTCCGAGCTCGGCCTCGACGGGGATAAGCTGCGGCTGGCGGTGGCGTATGCCGAGGCCAACGGGAGCGCCTGGGATTTCGAAAGAGATCAGGTGCGCACCTTCGGTGCCGTGCTTGGACCGCTGCCCAAGACGCGCGCCGGCACCAACGGAATCATACTGCGGCACGGCTACATCGCGGCCGAATTCGGCGACACCAAGGCGGCCGACCCGGTCTACAGCGCGGCGAAGAGCTTCCTCTCCACCGTCTGCAGCTTGGCTGTCGCGCAGGGGCTGATTCGCAACGTCGACGACCCGGTGGCTCAATATATTCACGACGGCGGCTACGATTCGCCGCACAACGCCAAAATTACCTGGAAGAATCACCTCCAGCAGACCAGCGAATGGGAAGGCAACTTGTGGGGCAAGAACGCCGATTTTGTGGGCCTGGACCAGTTTGGTAACGGCCGCCGGGAGCCGCGCGAAATTCACGAACCCGGAACTTATTACGAGTACAACGACGTCCGCATCAACCGCCTGTCGCTGTCGCTGCTGCGGCTGTTCGGCAAGGGACTTCCCGAGGTATTGAAGACCGAAATCATGGATCCCATCGGAGCCTCGGCGGACTGGCGCTGGCTGGGCTACGGCAACTCGGTGGTTGAGATTGGCGGACGGCGCGTCGCTTCGGTATCGGGCGGCACGCGCTGGGGCGGCGGGCTATGGATGGATTCGGGAGACCTGGCGCGCTTCGGCCTGCTCATACTAAATCGCGGTAAGTGGGACAAACGGCAGCTGGTATCCGCCGAATGGTTGAAAGACGCCGTAACTCCCAGCGAGCACGGCCCCGACTATGGCTATCTCTGGTGGCTAAACACGCAAAGGAAGCAATGGCCCAACGGCCCGGCTACCAGCTTTGCCGCTCTCGGCAACGGCTCCAACTGCATCTGGATCGATCCGGAGCACGATATCGTATTTGTCTGGCGGTGGTACCGCAACCAGGCCATGGACGGCATGGTGCAGCGAATCGTAGCGGCCGTCACCGCCGAGTAGCTGGCGGCTTGCGCTCGGGCCAGAGCGCGCTGATCGCCAGGCCGACGGCGATTCCGATCGAGACCTCACAGAACCGATGGACCGCTATCACCCATTTGCTGTTGGAGCGGGCGATGAGCATCACGATCGCCAATGTGATGCTGGCGTACCGGTACGCGCTGCGTTCGACCCGGAGGGCGGCACACAGAGTTCCAATCGCAAACACACCGATGCCGAAGACCAGAACATTGCCCGCGAAATAGGTGCCAAGCAACGCTCCGAACGCCGCGCCCACGGCGGTCCCAGCCAGCCGCTGCGCCGAGATGGGCAGGGCCGCGCCCAGTGTCGACTGCATGACAATGAGAGTCGTGATGGCAGCCCAGTAGGCCTCCGGCAGCCGGAAGGAACCGGCCACCAGCAAAGAAACCACGGCCGCGACCGCGGTCCGCGCGGCATGGGTGAGGGTCGGCGGGTTGTCCTTGGCGACGATCAGTGTGCGTAGTCGATCCATCGGCATCTGGCTCACCTGCTAGGGAGTGGTGGCGCGGCGTCAGTGGAAGATGCTTTTCGGAATCATGGCGTGCACGCCTTTGGTGCCGTCTACGGCCTGAGTCACGTTGAAATCCACCGCGGTGCTGCAGAGCATGTAGGCGTCCTCGCGAGTGAGATGTTTCTCGGTCACCAGGAATTGAATGGCTTGGCGGACGGCCAGGCGCAGCGCCTCGGTGAGGTCCGGGTTGAGACCCATGGCGATGTAATGGGTGGGGGTTTCGCCGCGCGGCCAATCGAGTTTCATGCCTTTGTGCACCACCAACTGGAAGGTCCCCAGGAGGGAAGTTTCGAGCGCGGTGATATCCACTTCGCCGTTTCCCTGTCCGGCATGGCCGTCGCCCGCCACGAACAGCGCGCCCGCGACGTGCACCGGAATGAACAGGGTGGTTCCGGCCACCAGGTCCTTGTTATCGAGGTTGCCGGCGTAGATCCCCGGCGGTGCGCTCGACACCCGGCCCATGGCCTCCGGCGGCGCTACGCCGAGGCTGCCGAAAAAGGGATGCAGCGGAATCTCAATCGAATCGGAAAACTTTGCCACCATGCGTTTTTCGTCGAGCGGTATGATCTTGGTCGCGCCCTTGACAAAATCGTCCGGCGTCAAAACCCCCGAGTTCGGCCGGAAACTGTTGTAGGCGTACGGAACAGCCAGGCGCGTCCGCACGATCCGCACCTCGAGCGTGTCGCCCGGCTCGGCGCCATCGATATAGACGGGCCCGGTCAGAATGTGTCCGCCCGGACCTTTGTCCTTCACCTCGGCATAGATCGCCTTCAGCTCCGGCTGAATCTCGTCGGGTTTCACCCCGGCCGCGGCCAGCCGTTCCGGGCTGTTGGTGATCATGGCCTGAATCTCCACCGTGTCGCCGGATTGGAATATGAAGCACGGGTTTGGCCGCCGACCAGTAGTAACCCCAAACCACCGTCGATGGCGAAGCCTTCAGTTGATAGTTGGCCGCAAACGCGCCGACGGAAGCCGTGAGCAACAGAACCGCGAGTTTCATGATATCTGGCGATGATACCGCAACCGGGTCGCGACCGACGAGTTCCTGTCGCGCATCCGCCAACGAGCGAAGCGACTCCT
Organism: Bryobacteraceae bacterium; assembly: GCA_049509915.1. Taxonomy (GTDB): domain Bacteria; phylum Acidobacteriota; class Terriglobia; order Bryobacterales; family Bryobacteraceae; genus JBEKYD01. Next base: position 11,565 of record JBEKZL010000197.1, read on the forward strand.
CGCGTCTGTGGTCGAGGATCAGGGCCATGACCCGCAATCCCGGCTGTCCCGCCTCTCCTTGTTCTCGTAATACTTTGCCGCAAAAAGTACTTGAAACTGCTTCGACACACGGGTATGCTGGCTATATGGCCCGATCGGGAAGAGAGCCGGTGGCGCTCGACGCTTACGCCATGGACAACCTGCGCTACATCCGCCGCGCCATGGAACGGGCGGGCGAATTTACCGCCGTGCCCGGGCTGGGCGGAGTGCTGATGGGCTCGACCGCGCTGGCCGCGGCGTGGCTGGCGGAAAGAGAGAACAATCCCGCCCGGTGGCTGCTGATATGGGTTATGGCGGCGGTGGCGGCGGTGGGGATCGGAACGGCCGGCGCCCTTTGGAAAAGCCGTCTCGCGGGGCTGCCGCTTTTTTCCGGGCCGGGGCGGAAGTTTGTGGTGGGATTTGCGCCGGCCATGGCGGCGGGCGCAATTCTGACGGGGGCGCTATACCATGCCGGCCTGTGCGCGCTGTTGCCGGGGATCTGGCTGCTGCTTTATGGAGCGGCGGTGATCGCCGGCGGCGCGGCCTCGGTAAGAGTGGTGCCGCTCATGGGCGCCTGTTTTATGCTGGCGGGAGCGTTTGCGCTGTTCGCCCATGGGTTGTCGCCGGACGTGCTGCTGGCGGCCGGCTTCGGCGGACTGCATATCGTATTCGGAACCATCATCGCGGTGAAATATGGCGGCTAATAATAACGCGGCATCGAAGCTGCGCGAACGCAAAGCGGCGGCTCCGGCCGTCATCGAAGCGGCGGGCAATACGCCCAAACTCGACCGCCTGATTCACGACCGGCTGCGGCTGGGAATTGTGAGCGCGCTTTCGGTCAACCCATCGCTCAGCTTCGGCGACCTCAAGAAACTGCTCGACGCCAGCGACGGCAATCTCAGCGTGCATGCCCGCAAGTTGGAAGAGGCCGGCTATATTCAATGCGCTAAATCGTTCGCCGGCCGCGTGCCCAAGACCGAGTACCGGCTGAGCGCGTCCGGGCGCAAGGCGCTCGACCGGTATCTGGATCACATGGAAGCCCTGATTCAGGCGATGCGCGAGCGCTGATACCGCGGGATTCGCGACCAAAAGGCTTACTCATGCCCGACTACTTTAATCCACGGAATACTTTGCATGCCGCGATCATCATGGATGGCAATGGACGCTGGGCGCTGGCGCGGGGATTGCCGCGCGCGGCCGGACATCGCGCCGGCGTGGAAACCCTGCGGCGGATCGTGGAAGCCGCTCCGGCCGCCGGCGTCGGCGTCCTGACCTTGTTCGCTTTTTCCAGCGACAACTGGCGCCGTCCGCCCGCCGAAGTGAAGGCGCTGATGAGCCTGGCGGCCTGGTACCTGGAGACCCAGACGCCGCGGTGCGTGGCCGAGGGCGTTCGCGTCGAAGCCATCGGCCGCCGCGACCGTCTGCCGCCTCCGCTGGTGGCCGCCATCGCCGCCAGCGAAGCGGCCACGGCCCGGGGCGCGAAACTCCGGCTCCGGGTCGCTCTCGATTATTCCGGCCGGGAAGCCATTCTGGCGGCCGCCCGGGGCACCTCCGAGCTTTCCCGGACGGGACTCGACCAGCGCCTCGGCCCGCCGGTCGACCTGTTGATCCGCACCGGCGGCGAACAACGCCTGAGCGATTTCCTGTTATGGGAGAGCGCCTACGCGGAGCTGGTTTTCAGCCGCGCGATGTGGCCCGATTTCGGTCCCGAGGACCTGGCCGCCGCCATACGAGAGTTCCGCCGCCGCGAACGCCGTTACGGAGCCCTACCGGAGGCCGAAATGCGCTGCCCGGCCGGTTGGCTGGATTAATTAAGGGAGCGGCACGCCAACGGTATCGGCGGAATCGGCGATCATAGTAGCTGAGGGGTGCCCGATGGGTCGCTTCGATTTGGCTTGGCTTGGTGGCTGGCTGGTTGTCGCATCGATGTTGAGCGCGGCATCGGCGCCCACGTTGGCCTTGCGGGACACCAACGGCAACCTGCACCAGCCGGCGGAATGGGCCGGGGCGCAGATCGCGGTGTTGTTTTTTGTCACTATCGATTGCCCCGTGGCCAACAGCTATGTGCCGGAAATGAACCGGCTCCACGACCGTTTCAGCCCTCGCGGGGTGCGCTTCTACGCGGTTCAAGCCGACGTCACCGTGGCGGAAAACGAGGTAGCGCGCTACGCCCGCGATTACCGCTATTCGTTCCCCTTGCTGCTCGACCCGCGGCAGCAACTGGTGGATTTCACCGGCGCCGGCATTACGCCTGAGGTGGCCGTCCTCGCGCCAGGCGGCAGGCTGGCGTACCTGGGCCGCATCGACGATCGCGTGGTGAACTTCGGCAGCCAGCGCTATCAAGCCACCAGGCACGACCTGGCCGACGCGCTGGAGGCGGTGTTGGCCGGCAAGCCGGTGGCCCATCCCACCACCCGCTCCATCGGCTGCGCCATCAACCGGCTGCACACGGCGACAAAGTGAAGCGGCAGTTACACCGGCTCCCAGGTCTTTTCTTGTCCGCTATAAATCGATTCGCGGCCCATGATTCCGGTTAAGGTGCTCTCGGCTGCGGCGAAGGCGGCATTCTCCAGGCGGCCATGGCGCGCGCCGTCGACAAAATCGTCCACCGCGTCCTTGGTGATGTCATAGAGTGTAGTCACCACCACGGGCTCCTTGCCGCCGTTATACAGCTTGTAACCCTTGCGCGAGGTATTGATGGCGCCGTTCTCGCAAATGAACGTCTCGGAAACGTCCTGAAAACCGCCTTTCGAAATCTGGTTCGCGCTATAGCTGAAGACGAGGCCGTTGTCGAAGTGATAGGTGAGGGCAAGATTGTCCATGATGTTGCCGGGGCT
>JBEKZL010000198.1:0-14355 GCA_049509915.1 Bryobacteraceae bacterium
CGTCGCGGGCGAATACCTTCATCGCAATCACACCCATGTTCTTGCTCCGCGCCACCGGCAGCGCCAGCGATTCGAAGCTGCGGTCGCCCGCCGTCACCGGCTTCGTCGTGCCGATCATATCGGCCATGGCGGCGTTCAGAGCCATCTGGCAGCAATCGAAATCGTGGCGTTCCAGAGCCAGTTTCATGGCCGACGGGCTGTCGTGGCTGGTGATGCCGATGAACCGCGTAAGCTTCTGCTCGCGCGCCTTGAGAAGGTTTTCCAGCACGCCGCCGGCGGCCTCGATGCGCGCCAGGTCGTCTTCGTTTTCGAGCGAGTGGATGTGGATCAGGTCCACCTGGTCCATTTTCAAATTCTTCAGACTTTGCTCGATGATGCCCTGGACCTTGGCGCCGTCCCGCGTGCTGATCTTGGTGGCCACGAACAGCCCCTTCTTCCCCCCACGCGCCTCGAACGCCTTGCCGTATAACTGTTCGCTGCGCCCGCGGGCATAGCTGTCGGCCGTATCGAAGTACGTAACGCCCGCCTCCACCGCCTGCGCGATGAAACGCACCGCTTCCTCGTCGTTGCGGGTCTGGTAAAAGCGCTGGCCGCCGCCGCACGCCAGGATGGAGACGCGCTCGCCGGTCTTCCCCAACGGGCGCATCGGCAGCCGGGTCTCGGCGCCGGAAAGCGCTCCGCTAAGTCCCGCTACCGCTGCCGTGCGTTGCAGAAACTCGCGTCGTGAAGTGTCCATATGCCCTCCTTGCCTGGACTGAGAATATCACTCCGTGATCCTGGCGGGGAAGGGGCCCAGGTGGGGCAGGCAGTGCCGCCGGCTCTCTTCCGCGATTTCGCGTCCCCGCGCCGGTGCGGGTACACTTGATCGAATAGCATCGTGAACAGAACTCTGCCATTGTTGATCCGCCGCGCCATGTATAACCTCCGCGGCGGTTTTCTGGTCCGCCCGCTGGCGATTGCACTCGCCCTCGGCTGTGCCGGCGCCGTCCTGTCCTGGCTCGAGGAGACCTTCCCGGTGTTCAGCGATTGGATGCCCACCGTCCTGTTCCCGTCCCACGCCGATCCCCAGGTCGCTCAAGTGATTCTCGGCGGCATCGCGGCCTCGATTATGACCGTGGTTTCGATCGTCTTCGCCATCCTGCTCATGACGCTGACCCTGGCGTCGATGCAGTTCTCCCCCCGCATCATCGTGAGCTTTGCCAGAGACCGCGTAACCCAGTGGACTTTGGGCGTCTTTCTCGGAACTTTCTGTTACTGCATGGCTGCCCTTCCTTCCGCCCGCTCTCAGCCCACGCCCTTCGCTCCCGTCGCCACCGTGGTGGGCGCCATGCTGCTGGCTCTGGTCTGTGTCGCTTGGTTGCTTTTCTTCATTCAACACATCTCCCAAGCCATCAGCGTCAGCCACATCGTCGACCGCATCGCCGCCGAAACTGAAACCGTCATCGACCAGATGATGCCCTGGCCCCGCCGCGACGGGTTTCGCGCCGATTCCGCCCCCGCGCCCCAGTTCGCCTGGGAGGCGCCTGTGCTGGCCGACTCCTCCGGGTATATCCGCTTCGTCGACACCGGCCTGCTGCTGTCTCTGGCCAAAGCCTATCGGGTGAAGCTCCGGCTTGTCCGCCGCGTCGGCCTCTTCGTTCCGGCCGGAACGCCCCTGCTGCTCGCTCACAAGGGCGATCGGCTCACTCCCGAAGCCATCGATGAACTTCGCCGCGCCATCGATCTCGGGCCGTCCAGAACCTTGCAGCAGGATGTCGAGTTCGGCGTTCTGCAGATTGTCGACATCGCCCTGAAAGCCATCTCACCGGCTGTCAACGATCCCACCACGGCCATCAGTTGTGTCGACCAGCTCAGCCGCATCATGATCCGGGTCGCCTCGCGCGAGCCGCCCGAAAGCCTGCTCTACGATCCACCCGGCGTCTTTCGCGTCGCCATACCCTGGACCGATTTCGACCGGCTCTCCACTTCGGCTTTCGAACAGATCCGGTTATATGCCCGCGCCGATGCCGCGGTGAGCCTCCGCCTGCTGCGAGCGCTTGGGGACATCGCCGCCACCACCCCGTCCCCGTCGCGCCGCCAAATGCTTCGCGCCCTGGGCGAACGGATCGTCGAGGGTTGCGCCCAGAAGTTGGGCGAGGAGGAAATGCAACCCCTGCGCCGCCGCTGGGCTGCGCTGCAGAATGTGACCGGAGCCTCAGGGCCGGATTGATACAACTGGGGCGCGCACTGCCGCCTGCCGCGTCGAGTCTTCTACCTCGTCTCGGCTTTTCGTGTGCGCGAAGGGCATCGGAAAAAATCAAATTAAAGCACGGGCTAAGGCCGCATTCGGTGCCGAGAATCACGCGGTGACAGGGAATCATCAGGGCCACACGGTTGCTGGCGCAGGCGTTGGCCACGGCCCTGACGGCCTTCGGCTGTCCGATCGCGGCCGCCACTTGCGTAGCGATCGCGCCGTAGTAGAATTTGCCGCCGCAGCTTCGGTCGCGCGCTTGCACGGCTGCCAAGTGCTGTTCCGCCGGGAATCGTAGCAGCGGCCGCGGGCCGGAACTATCCGAATCTTGCGCTGGAATTCGCTATCGTCGGCGACCCCTCCCTTTACGGTCGCGGCTCCGGCCTGGTTTCCTCTTTGGTTGCTACCAACGCTTTCAAGCCCTTTTCAGCGAGCAGCTTATTCACCGGGGGCAGGCTGGTTTTGAATTCGTTGTCCAGGAGGTTCTGCTGGACGGCCAGTTTTTCCGAAAGCAACTTGAACACTTCATAGGAAGACTCGGTGGGCTTTCCGTCGCCGTGCTGCACGCTGGAAGCCAGCGCGGCGATTTTGTTATTGAGCTTGATGGGGAAGTTCAGCGGGTCCTGGTTGCTGCGGTTTTGCACCTGGTAGACCGCTTCTTCGATGGCGCTCAGCCGGCCGCGAAAACCGTCGAGCGACTGCCTCAATTGCGGGTCGGCATTTTGCTTCAAGCGGTCCTCCATTTGTTTTTTCAACTCCCGCACCTGGATCACTATCTCATTGGCCTCGCTGGTCTTATCGCGCACCTTCAGGGCCAGGTCGAACTGCGCGGCCAGGTCGGCGATTGTCACGCTATCGAGGCGCGGATCTTTCCGAACTTCGAACTTTTCGGTCAAGCTCTGGCCATTGGCGGTGAGCCGCACGGAATAACTGCCGGGAACGGCCACCGGCCCCTGCGTGTTGCCGCTCCAGAGGATCATGCCGTTGAAAGTCCTGGCGCCAGGGTAGCGCAGGTCCCAGGTAAACCGGTTGAGGCCGGCCTTGTCCGGCGGAGGCGCGCTGCCGCGTCCGCGTCCGAAGCCGCCTTCTTCATCGTCCGCGGCGCCATCCGCGCTGTCGCCGCCACGTCCGCCTCTCCCGCCCCTGCCGGCCTCGGCTGGCGTTCCGGTGAAGCTCTGCACCACCTGGCCTTTCGCATCCAGAATGTCGATAGTCACTTTGTCGGCCGGTTTGGCCAGGTAGTAATCGATGCGCCCTTGGGACAGGTTGCGCTCGGCGGCCGGCGGCTGGAACAGGTGCAGATTCCGGCTGGTGAGGGTGGGCGTGAGCTGGCGCAGCGGCGAGATATCGTCCATCACGTAGAAGGAGCGGCCGTGGGTGGCAATCACCAGGTCGTTGCCTTCGATCAGCAGGTCCGAAACCTGGGTATCGGGAAGGTTGCGGCGCAGCGATTGCCAGTGCGCGCCGTCATCGAACGAAACATAAATGCCGTGTTCGGTGCCGGCGAACAGCAGTCCGGCGCGCACCGGATCTTCGCGCACGGCGTGAACAAAGTCGCCGTCGGCGATGCCGTCCACGATGGTGGTCCAGGTCTTGCCGTAGTCGGCGGTCTTGAACAGATACGGCTTGCGGTCGTCGTTCTGATAGTTCTTCACCGCTACGTAAGCCGCGGCGGCGTTGTGGGGCGACGCCTCGATCAGGCTGACACGGCCGAAATCGGGCATGCCCACCGGCGTGATTTTAGTCCAGGTCTGGCCGCCATTGCGGGTGATATACACCACGCCATCATCCGACCCGGTCCAAATGGTGTTCACCTCCTCGCGGGAAGGCGCGATAGCGAAAATAGTGCCGTAAATCTCCGGGCCGTTCTGATCGTGGGTGATCGGGCCGCCGGAATCGCCCAGCGTTTTCGGGTCGCCGCGGGTCAGGTCGCCGGAGATGCGTTTCCAACTGTGGCCCTGGTCGACGGTTTTCCAAAGGTGTTGCGAAGAAGTGTAGATGACGGTGGGATCGAGCGGCGAAAAAACGATGGGGAAGGTCCATTGCCAGCGCTCGGGGAGGGAAGCAGCGGACTCACCGGAAAAGAACAGGGGGTAGACCTGGACGTCTTTGCTGTAGCCGGTGCGGCGGTCGTAGCGCGTGAGCAAGGCGCCCTGGCTGCCGGCATAAAAGATGTTGGGGTTAGCGGGGTCGGGAGCGATGTAGCCGCTTTCGCCTCCGCCCACGGAGTAATTGGTCATGCCGAAACCGCCGCGGCCCACGCCGCCGGCCCCACGGCCCCCGGGAGCGACCGACGTGACGCAGATGGTGGTGTTATCCTGCTGCGCGCCACACACGTGGTAGGGCTGTTCGTGAGTTACCGCCACGTGATAGAGCTGCGCGGTAGGATATTCTTCGCCGGTGAAGGACTCGCCGCCATTGATGGAAACCACCCCGCCGCCATCGTTGGATTCGATCATGCGCAGCGGATTGGCGGGGTCGATCCAGAGGTCGTGATTGTCGCCGTGCGGCGGCCGGATCTGGCGGTAAGTCTTGCCGCCGTCGGTCGATTTGAAGAAGTTCACGTTCAGAACGTAGAGCGCGTCTTTGTCCTTGGGATCGGCATAAATGCGCGAATAGTAGAAAGCGCGCTGGCGCAGGCGCCGGTCTTCACTCACCTTTTTCCAGGTGCCGCCGCCATCGTCGGAAACGAAAACGCCGCCGTTGGTGTTTTCAACGATGGCGAAGATGCGATTCGAATCCCCGCCCGAAACGGCCACGCCGATCTTGCCGATGATTCCCTCCGGCAGGCCGGGATTGCGGGTGATTTCCTTCCAGGTGTCGCCGCCGTCGGTGGATTTGAACAATCCGCTGCCAGGTCCGCCGCTGGTCAGGCTCCAGGGCGTGCGGTTGGCGTCCCACAGCGCGGCGAAAATGATTTTGGAATTGTGCGGATCCAGGCACAGATCGATGGCGGCGGTGCGGTCGTCGCGATAGAGAATGCGCTCCCAATTCTTACCGCCGTCTTTCGACCGGAACACGCCGCGCTCGGTATTGCGCCCGTAGGGATGGCCGAAGGCGGAAACATAGACCAGGTCCGGGTTGGCGGGGTCGATGCGGATGCGCGAGATGGCCTGGGTGTCGGTCAGCCCCGCGTGCTGCCAGGTCTTGCCGGCATCCACCGATTTGTAAATCCCGTCGCCCTGCATGATGTTGCCGCGCAGTTCGGTTTCGCCCATGCCGATATAAACCACGTCGGGGCTGGACTGAGAGACGGCAACCGCGCCGACAGACGAACTGGCAAGCTGGCCGTCGGTGACGGGGTGCCAGGTGAGGCCGCCATCGGTGGTCTTCCAAAGTCCGCCGCCGGTCGCGCCGAAGTAATACTCGTACGGCCGGCTGGAGCTGCCCGCCGAAGTAATGGAACGCCCCCCGCGCATCGGGCCGATACTGCGCCATTCGAGCGCGCTGAACCAGGATTCGTCAATCGTAGCCGCGGCTAAGCTTGCCGCCGCGCCCACTAAAAGCAATGAGTGAAGACGCATCATGGTCAGTCATTATAGCGAAGCAACGTTACAGGTCGCGTCGTGGGGCGTTCAACGCTGTTGCCAAGTCAAGGGGCGTTAGTATATAGTGGTTGATGGAGGCTTTGTGGCTTCGGCTGCATTGCCTTTTTTATTGCCCTTCTGTGTCTTCGTCGGTTTCCGTTCCCCGCTCCGCCTGCGGTCTCAAGTCCGTAATGAATGCGAAACTCCAGATCGCGAACTGGGGGTTGCCGTCGACCTCGCGGACGGCCCGATGGCGGAGCTGGCAGACTTGCGCAACGAACCCTGCAAGGCCTCGCCGCGCCGGCCTTGTCATGCTCCGAAGACGCCATCCCCAAGACAGGATGTACGCCAACAGATCGGCAAGCGGGACGCCGGTGGTCAGGTCGCTGTGCACGAATAACGGCTCCGGCAAGATCCGGCCTGCTCGTTGGCGGCCCTTGATGGTTCGTTTGAAATAGCTGTCCATCTGGCTCACGAGGACATGGCTCTGGGCCTTCTCAAGCTCATCGAAGACTGCGACGCCGAAGGTGTTGGGGCCCAAATCCTCCAGGAAATAGAAGAATCGCTCAAAAAGGTATGCGTAATCCTTTCGTAGGTGATCCGTTCCGGGAGAGGCGAAGTCTTTGTCTATGACGCTGGCGAACGCGCGGCACCGAAAACGCGAACAGATCTCAAGGACCTCCCGCACATATTCAAGCTTCGCCTGAGCGAGCGCCGCGATCGCGCGCGGCGGAGCGCCAAGGCCACGTTCAAGGCATCGCTTGGCAAGTTCGGTACGTTCCGCAAAAACGCGAACTGTTCAGCAAGTGAGGCTTGACGGAAAACCTGTGCCGAGATCAGCTTCTTTGCCTTTAGCTCCGTCCGTCCAGCCGAGTAGCGGGTTCCAAAGTACCGAACCTCGGCGTCCTGCATCGCCTTGATCAGGTTCCACACGTCGCGGTCCTCGATCGCGACGCCCCCCAGCACTCCGTAGGGCGAAGGCCCGCTGTCGTAACCACTCTCATCGATAAAGAGAGAATGCGCCACGGAGTCCCATCGTAGCGCCCGGCGGGCAGTGCCGGTCGCGGGGTCGAGGAAGGTCCGCGCGGCGCCCCATTTTCCGCCCGCCGTGATATTCTGTTTCTTCGCAAAGGAGAGACCCACGTGAGAGTCGGTTGTTTCACTCCCCTGTTGTCCCAGTTGCCCCTGCCGGATGTTCTCAAGAAGCTCAAGTCGCTGAACATCGATACCGTCGAGCTCGGTACCGGGAACTATCCCGGCGATCCCCATTGCAAGCTCACCATGCTGGAGCATCCAGCCGAACTGGCGGAATTCACCAAGACGCTCGATGGCGAAGGCTTCTCCATCAGCGCGCTGAGCTCCCATGGCAACCCGCTGCATCCCGATGCCGCGCGCGCGGCGCATGATCGCGAGGTGAGCCGCAAGACCATTTTGCTGGCGGAAAAGCTGGGCGTCCCGGTGGTGGTGGATTTCAGCGGCTGCCCCGGCGATTCCCCGGCGGCCAAGTGGCCCAATTGGGTCACCTGTCCGTGGCCGCCCGATTATCTCGAAATCCTGAAGTGGCAGTGGGAGGAAGTGGTGGCGCCGTACTGGATCGAGCACGCCAAGTTCGCCTCCGATCACGGCGTTCGCGTGGCCATCGAGATGCACCCCGGGTTTGTCGTCTACAGCCCGGAAACCATGCTCAAGCTGCGCGCCATCGCGGGCCCCTCGATCGGCTGCAATCTCGATCCCAGCCACATGTTCTGGCAGGGCATCGACCCGGCTGCCGCCATTCGCCTGCTGGGCGACGCCATCTTCTACGTGCATGCCAAGGACACGCAGATTTACCAGCGCAACCTGCCGCTCACCGGCGTGCTCGATACCAAGTCCTACACCGATGAGCGCAACCGCGCCTGGATCTTTCGCACCTGCGGCTATGGCCACGGCGAAGAGTGGTGGCGCGAGTTCGTATCCACCTTGCGCATGTTCGGCTACGACTACGTGCTTTCGATCGAACACGAAGACAGCCTGATGTCGCCCGAGGAAGGGCTGACCAAAGCGGCCGCGTTCCTGAACGGCCTGATTGTCCGCCAGCCTCCCGCCGCCGCCTGGTGGGTATGAGCCAGGGCGGCTCGACGGCCGCCGATTCCGACCTGATCCAGATTGTGGATCGGGCGGTTGCCGACGCGGTGGGGCGGGCAGGTTCCTGGCTGCTCTGCCGGCTGGGTTGCACCGATTGCTGCATGGGGCCGTTTCCCATCAGTCCGCTGGACGGGGAGCGGCTGCGAAACGGCCTGTCCCAGTTGGCCGCCAACGATCCGGGCCGTGCCCGCGAAATCACCGCGCGGGCCCAGGTGGCGGCCGAGCGTCTGCGCACGCTCTCGGAAGAAGCGACCGAAAGCGACCCTTGTCCGGTGCTCGACCCTGGCACCGGCGCTTGCGAACTCTACCCCTTTCGCCCGCTGGTCTGCCGCACCTTCGGTCCACCCCTGCCGATGCCGGAGGGCGGATTTGCGGTCTGCGAGTTGTGCTTCACCGGCGCGGCCGCGGAAACCGTAGCGGCCTGCGCGGTTGCGGTCGATGCCGATGCCCTGGAAGCGCCGCTGCTCCTGACGCTCGAAAATCAAGGCGTCAGTCTGCGCGAAACCACCGTTGCCGAGGCAATCGGCACGTAAACGCACGCCGCCACCACTGTCTCGATAGCCCTTTAGAGTAAAGCCGATATACCTGGTATCGTGGGCGTAACCAACCGGCCCCTGGAGTGCATCCAAATGCAATCGTGCGGTGTGTCTGGGCCAGGTTCGTTTTGATCGGTTTCGCGCTTACGGGCGCGATGGCACAGATTCCCATGCCCGACCTGGAAGCTAACAACGAACCCGCCATTCCCGCGCCGTCCGTGGAACCTGCCGCGGTTGCGGTGCCTCTAAATTATGAGCAACGCATTGCCGGTGTGATTCCCGATTATCAGACCGTGCGCGAAAACGTTCCCAAGGTGCTGCCGTTGACGGCCGCGCAGAAATGGGAACTGGGTTGGCGGGAGACGGTGGATCCGTTTAACATCGCCACCGCCTTCATGACTGCCGCGTTTTCCCAGGCCGCCAATCAGACTCCCAAGTATGGCGAAGGCTGGCCGGCGTATGGCATGCGGGTCGGCGCCGCTATTGGCGACAACGCCACCCAGAGCGTTTTCAGCGCCGGGTTGGTGGCCTGGGCCCTCCATCAGGACCCGCGGTATTTCCGCTACGGCCCATCTCACCGCATTGCCAGCCGGGTCGGCTATTCGATCTCCCGCTTGTTGGTCTGCCGTCAGGACTCCGGAAAGAATGCATTTAATGCTTCCAGTATATTTGGTATGCTAATGGGAATCGCCGCGTCGAATGCGTACTACCCGGCGGCCAGCCGAACGGGGAGCGTGATGGTGGGCCGAATCGGAACAAGTGTGACGGGCGGTGTTACGGGGAATCTGATGTCGGAATTTTGGCCGGATATTCAACGTCTTTTGCCCGCCATGCAGCGAAAGCTCCTGGGCCGGAAGAAAGACGACGTTCAATAGGAAAAGGAAATTGGCCATACCGGATAAGCAATATCTGCACCTTCTCTTACAGAACCTGCGTTTACTGCGGTCGAATCGAGGTCGCACCGGCCACGGTGGACCGGCCGCGCCGCCGAGGTTTTCCGGCAACGCCCTTTGCATGCGTGGTTGCCGTGTGGCCTTTGGGCGGGCGACCGAAGATGGTGCCAACCGTGCAATTCGAAACCAGGCGCGATGAATCAGCCCGACAGAATCGGCAATAAGTCGACTTCGCCGATGAGATCAAAGCCATTTTTCTTCTCCTCTCAGCCCGGACGCCATTGCCTGACGTGGCAGCAGGGCGTGAGCTGTCCGAACCAGCCAAATAAACGGGCTCGATTCTCTGGCATTTTGGGGGCTTGTCTGTTGCAAAGCGGTCTGCTGATGGCGGCCGAACCCGCCGCGTTGCGGATCGAAACCCGCCTCCTCACCCCGATCACCACTTTCAGCACGCGAACCGGTTCCACTTTCGAGGCGGCCGTCACCACGCCGCTCTGCGGGCCGATGGGCCAGTTCCCGGAAGGTACGGTGATTCGCGGTTCGGTGGCCCACCTTCATCGCGTCGGCCTGGGTTTCCTCCATGAAACCGCTTCGCTGCGGCTGGAATTTTCCACCCTCCATCTCGCCGATGGCAGCGACTACCCGGTGGACGCTCACCTGGAGTCCATCGATAACGCGCGCGAACGGGTGGATTCGCATGGCACGATCCATGGCGAACGCGCCACCTCCACGCTCTCCAATCGGTTTTCGGAGAGGTTGGCCTTTCTTGCCATGGGCCACCCTATCGCCATGCTGCCGTTATTCGCGATCGAATCCACTATGTTTCACTTCCCCGATCCGGAGATCCACTACCGCCGCGGTACTGAATTCAACCTGGATGTGCGGTTCCCGGAGGCGATGGGAGAGATTTCGGCTTGTGAAGCGGCGCCGATGGATCTGAGCATGGACGATCAAATGGAGCTCGATCGGATCGTCGAAGAGCTTCCCTACTGGAGCTATTCGAAGCGCCAGCGCCAACCTATCGATCTGGTGAACCTGATGTTCGTCGGTCCCCAGGAATCGCTGCTGCGCGCCTTCAATGCCGCTGGCTGGACCGGCTCCCGCCCCAATTCGATGCGTAACGGCATGGGGGCCATTCGCGCCATCGTGGAAAGCCACGAGTTCAGCGACGCGCCCATGCGCACCCTGATGCTGGATGGCCGGGAACCCAGCCTTCGTTTTCAAAAAAGCCTCAATACTTTCGAAATGCGCCATCATATGCGGATCTGGGCGCGCGACGAGGAATGGCGCGGGCGCCAGCTCTGGGCGTCGGCCGCTACCCAGGACATCGGCACCACTTTTTCCATCCATCCCTTCGGCTTCACCCATGAGATTCAGGTGGAAGTGGACCGCGAGCGCGACAAAGTGGTTAGCGATCTGGTATATACCGGCTGCGTCGATTCGGTGACCTACGTGCAGCGGCCGGAATCGTTGCGCGAATCCGGATTCATTTACCGGCGCGGCGTATCGAGCGACGCCCGCGTAGCCGTGGTTTCGCTCAATGCCTGCGAGCAGCCGCGGCTCGACCTTGTCGGCGGCCCCGAGCCGGACGGGCCGCGCGGTCTGGTCAAGTTCGTGCGCCGCGTCACGCTGACCGCCCGCAACCACTTTCTGCGCGACAACTGGTACTGGAGAGGCGCCGACGCCGCCCGCATCGCGTTTGTCCGGCTTCGCGATTGGGACCGCCAGTCTCACCAGGAAGCCCGTGCGCGCGAACGCGAGTTACGCATCGCAGCCAAGGTCAGAGTCCCGGCCGCCGGCACCAACTGATGAAGCTTTGGCCGGTCGGCCACATCGAAGCGGCACCTACGCCGCGGCGCGATTTGGAGCTGATCGGCGAGCGCTGAAACCCCGCTGCCGGCTCCTCAGCCTTCGGTCATCAGGACCCGGTAGGGTTTCCCGGTTTCCTGGGCGTCCAGCACAGCAATGGCGGCCACGTTGACGATATCGTTGACCGACGATCCGCGCTGCAGCACGTGGACGGGCTTGGTCAAGCCTGCCAGCAGCGGGCCGATCATCTCGCCGCCGCCCAAGGTCTGCAGCAGCTTGTAGGCGATATTAGCCGCTTCCAGGTTGGGAAATATGAGCACGTTGGCGCCGCCTTTCAGCCGGCTGAAAGGGTAGGTCTCTTCGATGAGTTTCGGCAGCACCGCCGTATCGGCCTGCATCTCGCCGTCGATGATCAGGCCGGGCGCGCGCTTGCGTACCAGGTCGACCACGGCACGGGCTTTGGCGGATAAGCGGTGGTTGGTGCTGCCGAAATTCGAGAATGAGAGCACGGCGACACGCGGCGTCTCTCCGAAGCGGCGGGCTTTTTCGGCGGCCATGATGGCGATTTCGGCCAACTCCTCGGCGTCGGGCTCGATGTTGACCGTGGTGTCGGCCAGAAAATACAGACCACCCTTAGGCGCGATCAGCAGGTACACGCCCGCCACCCGGCGCAGCTCCGGCCGTACCGCGATCACTTGCAGGGCCGGCCGGATGGTGTCGGGATAGTGGGTAGTCAAGCCACCCACCAGGGCGTCGGCGTCGCCCATGTGTACCATCAGGCTGGCGAAGGTCACCGGGGCGCGCGCCATTTTCGCCGCTTCAATGGGCGTCACGCCCTTGCGTTGGCGCAGCCGGTACAGCTCTTCGGTATATGCGCCGATGCGTGGAAAAATCTCCGGGTCCACGATTTCCGCTCCGCTCAGATGGAGGCGCATCTCGGCCGCGCGCGCGCCAATGGTTTCGGCGTTACCCAGCAGCACGGGAGCGGCGATTTTCTGGTCCAGCAGAATCTGGCAGGCGCGCAGGATCTTGGGCTGCTCGCCTTCCGGAAAAACCACCCGTTTGGGATCGCGCTGGGCTTTATGGATGATACCGCGCATCACTTCATTGGCGCGGCCCAGGCGGCGCTCCAGTTCTTCGCGATACTGCGCCAGTTCGACCGGTTGCCGCGCCACGCCCGTTTCCATCGCCGCCTGCGCCACAGCCGAAGCTTCCCAGATCAGCACGCGCGGGTCGAAGGGCTTGGGGATGATGTATTCCCGCCCGAACGACAGCCGCTCCACGCCATATGCCTGCAGCACCGAATCGGGCACGTCCTCCTTGGCCAGCGCGGCCAGGGCGCGCGTAGCCGCCAGCTTCATCTGGTCGTTGATAGAGGTGGCGCGCACGTCCAGCGCCCCGCGGAAAATGAACGGGAAGCCCAACACGTTGTTGACCTGGTTAGGATAATCCGACCGTCCCGTGGCCACGATGGCGTCGGGTCGCGCGGCCACCGCCACGTCGTAAGCGATCTCGGGGTCAGGGTTGGCCAAGGCGAAAATCAGCGGGTCGGGCGCCATGGTCTTCACCATCTCAGGGCTGACGGCGCCGCCCTGGGAGAGGCCGAAGAACACGTCGGCGCCTTCCAGCGCCTCGGTCAGGGTGCGGCGGTTGGTGGGCACCGCGAAGCGCGCCTTGTAGGGGTTCATGCCTTCGATGCGGCCTTCGTAGATCACGCCCTTGGTGTCGCACAGCAGAATGTTTTCGCGGCGCACGCCCAGGTTGACGTAATGAGTGGCGCAGGCGATGGCGCTGGCGCCGGCGCCGTTGAATACCACCTTCACCTCTTCGATTTTCTTGCCCGCGATTTCCAGAGCGTTCAGCAGACCGGCGCCGGAGATGATCGCCGTTCCGTGCTGATCGTCGTGAAACACCGGGATCTTCATGGTGCGGCGCAGCTCTTCCTCGATGGCAAAACATTCCGGGGCCTTGATGTCTTCGAGGTTGATGCCGCCGAAGGTGGGCTCGAGCATCTGGCAGGCACGAATGAGCTCGGCCGGGTCCGTGGTGGCAAGCTCGATATCGAACACGTCGATATCGGCGAAGCGCTTGAACAGCACCGCTTTGCCCTCCATCACCGGTTTGCCGGCCAGGGCGCCGATATTGCCCAGCCCCAGCACCGCCGTTCCGTTGGTGACCACCGCGACCAGGTTGCCCTTGGCGGTGTAGCGATAGGCCAGCGACGGGTCCCTCTCGATTTCCAGACACGGCACGGCCACGCCCGGGGTGTACGCCAGGCTGAGATCGATTTGAGTGCGGCACGGCTTGGTCGGAGTGACCGCAATTTTGCCGGCAGGCGCCGACGAGTGATATTCCAGTGCGTCCTCGGGACGTATCTTCATGACTGCAGGCTCCGCTGGTTCATACGATATCAGGTAGCGGAAACGACGGTGAGGGAAATTACAATACGCGAGGCTCCTCGTCTGCCGCGGCGTCGCAGATTACTTCGGCGGCCAGTAACGCGCGGCCAGCGCCCGGACGGTGTCGAGAGTGTCAGCCGTCTCGGGTGTCTTGTCGCCGCGGTAGCGCTTGACTCGGGCGAATCGCAGCGCCAGACCGTCAGGGTAGCGGGGGCTCATCTGGATATCGTTGAAAGCGATCTCGGCCACCAGTTTGGGCTCGACGTGGACGGTGTAATCGTCGCGGCCGAGCGCGAGCTTCAGAAGCTGTTCGGTCTGCCAGGCGAGCATATCGTCGGTGAGGCCTTTGAAGGTCTTGCCGAGCATGGCGAAGCCGCCTTTTTCGGTATTTCGGGCGCCCAGGTGCAGGTTGCTGAGGAAGCCCTTGCGGCGGCCATGCCCCCATTCGGCGGCCAGCACGACCAGGTCCAGCGTGTGGGCGCGCTTGATCTTGAGCCAGCTCTGACCGCGCGCGCCGGCGGCGTAACCGGAGGCGGGAGCTTTGGCCATGATCCCCTCGTGTCCGCGCAGGAGTGCGTCCTGAAGAAACTCAGCGGCTACGGATTCGTCGCCGGTCGCGAGATTCGGAATTAGGTTGGAGGCGGCAGAGAGATCGCGTAGCTCGCGAAACCGGCGATGCTGCGGCTCGTCCAGGAGCGACTGGCCGCGGGCATATAACAGGTCGAACCAGAAAGGAGTGAGCGGCAATTCCTGGCGCATGCGCTCGAGATCGAGCTTGCGGCCGAAGCGGCGCATGGTGATTTGAAACGGCTGCGGGCGGCCGGCGGCGGTGAGGCT
>JBEKZL010000199.1:0-23882 GCA_049509915.1 Bryobacteraceae bacterium
TCCTTCCAGGTGGCGCCTTCGGCGGCGAGCAGGCGGGTGATGTTATGGAAAGTGCGGCGGCACTGGGCGCGGAAGTCGCCGACGTGGAGGGTTTCGCCGTCCGGTCCGATGCTGGCCGTGCCGGAAATCAAGAGCACGGAGACGCGGCCCAGATCCAGGCGCAGGCCGCGTGAGAAGGAGCTGGGCTTCGAGTAGGCGTAGGCCTCGTTCAACACGTCGAGCGCGGTGATTGGCCGCTTGCGAATCCCATCGGCGGCGGAGATGCCCTGCAGAGCTTCGGAGATCGTCATTGCCCCTTCCTTGTACTGTATCAATTTAACCTCCGCCGGGTGCTACTGCGACGGCTCTTTCACGTGGACGATCCGGTTGGCGGCGACGCCGGTCAGGGTCTGGGTAATGCCGCTGGGCCAGCGAATCTCGATGCGGTCGGCGGTGACATCCTTGCCCAGGCCGAAGTGAACCGGACCGGCGCTGGAACTGGCGTAGCCGGCGGCGGTGGAGACCTGGTCGTACTGGATCAGGGACTTGCTTACGACTTTGATACGCGCGCCGATTCCGTTGCGGTTACTGCGCGTGCCTTCGAGCGCGAGCGCCAGCCAATGGGAATCGCCGGGGCTCTGGTTCATCCAGAGTTCGGCCGGGGCGCCGAGGGCGGACACCACCACGTCGAGGCGGCCATCGCCATCGAAATCGGCGACGGCGCTGCCGCGGTGGCGGGCCGGGGGCCGCACGGCGAGGCCGGCTTCGGCGGTGAGCGCGGCGAAGCTCATACCGCCCAGGTTGCGGAAGACGCTGTTGGGCTGCTCGACGGTGACGCGCGGCGCGGCCTGGAGGGATTGCACGTGGCCGCGGGTGACGAACAGATCCTTCCAGCCGTCGTTATCGAAATCGGCGATGGTGGGGGAGTATCCGGCCATGGGCAAGCTGAGGCGCTCCATGTGGCTCTGCCGGGTGACGTCGTCGAACTCGAGGGTACCCTTGGCGGAGAGGTTGCGGAAGATGGGGAAGGTTTCGTCGTCCAGAGCCACCATGGCGATGTCGGGATAGCCGTCGTTATCCAGATCGCGGGCGTCCACGCCCATGCCGGAGATGAACTCGCCGTTCTCGCGCAGCGCCACGCCGGCTTCAAAGGCGCCTTCCTCCAGGCGCACGTTGCCGCCGGAGGACAGGTTGTGGAAGAACAGGTTGTACACCTTGTCGCAGGCGATGAAGATATCCATGCGGCCGTCGAGGTCGAAATCCGCCACGCCGATGCCCATTCCTTTGCCGGGGTGCGCGGCGATTCCGGACTCCCGCGAGATATCGCGAAACTTACCGTTGCCAAGGTTCAGGAAGACCTGGTTGGGCGAGCGCTTGTAGAACCGCGGATGGCAGTACTCGCGAGTGTCTTTGTAATTGCAGGCCGGCTCGGTCGAGATATCCCAGCGCAGGTAATTGACCACCACTAAGTCGAGTAACCCATCGTTGTTCAAATCCACCCAGGCGCCACCGACAGACCAGAGAGGGCCTTCGGCATCGGCGGAACTGGCACCGAGGCCGGCCTTTTCGGTGACGTCGGTGAAGGTGCCGTCGCCGTTGTTGCGATAGAGCGTGTTGTGGTGAACGCCGCCGACGAAGATGTCCTGGTAGCCGTCGTTGTCGTAGTCGCCGATGGCGACGCCGATGTCGTAGCCGGTGCCGGCCAATCCGGCCTTTTCGGTGGCATCGGTGAAGCGGCCATGGCCATCGTTGAGGAAGAGGCGGTTGGAGTAGCGCGGCCCGGTCTTCTTCAGCGAGGCGATGTCGGCGCCATTGGTGAAGAAGATATCCGGATAGCCGTCGTTATTGGCGTCGAAGACGGCGACGCCGCCGGCCATGGTTTCGGGCGCATGTTTCTGGGGCGTCTCGCAGCTATCGAGCTGAAAGTCGATGGCGCGCCAGCCGAAACGAATCGCGGCCGGAGCGGGCGTCTGGGCCGGGATGAGCCGGGCTAAGAATAGAATCGCAGTGAACAACATGGCTGCTGCGCCCACGGCCCGTACCGGCAAAATGACCCACATGGTCTTAAGTTAGCAGGGGGTCACCAATTTCGCAGTAGAGGAGAGAAGGAATCCCGGGGAAAAGGATCAACAAGAAACCGTGAGCGGCCCGGCAAGATTTCTCCGGGCCGCTCACGTGGGGTTGACGAAGTTAGAACAACAGCTTCAGTCCGAACTGAACGTGCCGTTCGGTACCGGCCAGGGTGCTGGTGACCTTGCCAAAGTTTGAGTCACTCAAGCCACTGTCCGGGGTTCCGAACTGAGGCGTGTTGAAGAGGTTGAAGAACTCACTCCGGAACTGAATTCTGACCCGCTCGGTGAATGGGAAATCCTTGGCGATGGTGAAGTCGACATTCTTGAGCGCGGGCCCGTAGTTGGTGTTGTCGCCGAGATTGCCCTCGGTGAGCGGAGCCGGCGCGGTGAAGTTCGAAGTGTTGAACCACTCCGATGGCGTGCGGCCTCCGGAAGGGGCTGCGTTGGGGTTGGCACCCGAAACCAACTCGGGGAAGCAACCGGCCCAGACGCCCTGGCAGCCGCTGGCGCTGACTGTGTACGGCTGGCCGGAGTGCAGCGAGACGATGGTGTTGAGCTGCCAATGGCCCACGATCAGGTCCGCGGCCTTGCTCATGCTGTTGCCGAACTGCTTGCCGCGGCCAAAGGGAAGGTCGTAAGTCAAGCCGGTGGTGAAGTTCTCGCGGATGTCCCACGCGGCGCTGGAATAATCCAGATTGTAGTCGACGTTGCTTCATGGCCTCGTATTTGCCGAAACCGAAGCTCGATGTCCCCGAAATACTGCCGATATCGGGATACAGGCGGAGGGCGTTGCAGTTGATGCTCGCATTCAGTGTGGCCAAGTTCGGGCAAGGGTTATCGTCGGGCTGGAAAAGCTGGTGCGACGAGTGGTTGCCTTGGTAGCCGACTTCGAGGGCCATACTGTGCCCCAAATCCTGCTGCACGGCGACGTTCCACTTCTGCACCATGGGGTTACGGAAGTCCTCCGCCACTTCGCGGAACTGCAGCGAGCTGACGGGATAGGTGGTGAACACGGTGGTGGGATAGCCAACGGAAATTCCACCGGTTGCCGCTCCGTTCGCAAAGTACGGATCCGGGGCGAACGAGCTGACGCCCGCTGGACGGTTCAGTTGCGGAGATTCGTTGAAGGGCGCCGACTCGCCACGGTTGGGATTGCCGCCCTGCTGTTCCTCGCCGCCGTAGAAGATACCGTAGGCGGCGCGGATCACAGTCCTGGGCTTTATGTTATAGGCGAAACCCAGGCGCGGGCCGATATCGTGTTTGTCCCACGGGATGAGGTATTTGGAAACACAGCCGCGGCACACCGTAACATTCGGGAAATCGGCTGGGAAGGTGACGCCGCCGAAGGTGTACGGAGTGTTGAAATTCGGAGGCAGCGGTGCATTCTCGCTCGGGCCCTTGGGAATTTGGAGGGTCAGCGTATCGATGTCGAAATTGGACTGGCGTCCGAAGGATTCACCGATGGGCGACCACAGTTCGTAGCGAAGGCCGTAATTGATGGTTAGTTTTGGTGTGACCTTCCAGTCGTCCTGGGCATAGAAGTCGAAGGACTGGCGCTTGGAAGAGACGAAGTTGGTGGTCGAGATCTGCCCGTTGTCGATGGCGCCCAGCAGGAAAGATGCGATGTCGTCGCCGGTATCGGCGGAGAGCGTGCCGTTCTTGCCGGTATCGGAAGCGTTGGACGGGAATGCGGTTTCGGTGCGGGCGAAGTTCATTTCGCCGTGCGGATAAGGGACCTGGAAGAAGGGGAACCCGATGGGCTTGCCCTCGGCGCCGAATTTGAACGCGTGACTACCTTTGCTGATGGCTACGTTCTGGATAAAGTCGTAGACGTTGCTATATTCGGTAGTCGGCAGCCAGTCGTTAGCACCTACTTGGCTGTATTTGTCCATTCCAAACTGCGGAAGGCCGCCGTTGTTGGTGGTAGTGGGATCGTAACCGCCGATGCCGATTGCCTTGAATTCGTCGGTGTTGGCGTTGCCCTGCACGCGGGAGGTGACCAGGCGGCTGTAGGCAATGCGGGTTTCGGAAATGAACGTGGGAGACCAGATACGGGTATAGCCGATCTGAGCGTTACGGCCAAGGTCCTCTTCGCTGACGCCGTAGAAATTGCCGCCGTCGAGCGCGCCCTGAAATGGGGGGGTATTGGTCTTGTTGCTGTCGGACCAACTGATACTGCCGAAAAGGCTGTTCTTATCGTCGATCCGGTAGTCCACGCGACCGTCACCCTGGTCGGTCCTGAGGCCTCCGGCGGTGAGGGCGTAATAGTCGTTCTGGGGATAGTTTCCGGCAATAACCGGCTGATTTGGCGCCGGATAGAGAGAGGCAATCTTGGCACCCGCCGGGTCCATAAGAGCGGTGGGAATCGTGTTGTTGGGGAAGGGTTGGCGCGTACACACAGTGCCCGCGGCGTTGCAGGAAGTGGATGCCGGGTTGTAGATCTCGTTCTGCATGATGGACGAGCCGGTCACCGGGTCGGTGCCGATCTGCGTGCCCAGCAGCCCGGAGAAGTTACCCGTCACTTCGGCGGGCGTGGGAATCGTTTCATACTGGCCGTATCCCAGGTTTTGCACTACGCCGCCGGCGGTTCCGATCTTGGTGCCCTGATAATCGCCGAAAATAAACAGCCGGTTCTTGACGATCGGTCCGCCGGCACTGCCGCCGAACTGATTCTGCTTCACCGGAGGACGTCCGACGCCAGCCAGGTTATTTTCCCAGCGGTTGGCGTTCAGGTCGGTGTTCTGCAGGAACTCGAACAGGGTACCGTGCAGGCCATTGGTGCCGGCTTTGATGGTGACTTCGATGACGCCGCCCGCGGCGCGGCCGTACTCGGCGTTGTACCCGTTGGTCAACACGCGCATTTCACCGATGGCGTCGAGCGACGGCCCGATCACGTACGATGTTTGGTTGATGAAGTCGATGTCGTTGACGTTGTTATCGACACCGTTCAACAGGAAGTTATTCTCACCGGTGGAACGAACGCCGTTGGCGGAGAAACCGCCGTTCTGGGCGTCGCGGGCACCGGGTTCAGCGGTCAGGACGCCGGGCGAGAGCCGGGCGAGGTAGGCGAATACGCGCTGGCCGCCCATTGGCAACTGATTGACTTCGGCCGCGTTCAGGGCCGCGCCCTGGGTGGTGTTTTCGGTCTGCAGTAGCGCCGCCTGAGTCGACACTTCAATCGACTCGGTAACATTACCGACCGCCAGGGTCAGATTAACGCCGATGCGGTCGCCGGCCGTGACTACGACGTTCGCCTGTTCAACGCGACGGAACCCTTGGGCTTCCGCCGCGACGGTATAGATCCCAGGTTTCAGCGCGGGACGAACGTATTCCCCGGCTGAGCTGGTAGTCACCACGTAACTCAGGTTCGTGGCGGTTTCCGTAATGGTGACTTTAGCGTTAGGCACGGCGAGACCGGACGGGTCGGTGACGGTGCCAGCGACCGTACCAAGGTCTCGTTGAGCAAAGACGGCGACTGTGAGGAACAGTCCTAGTAGTACTCCTCTAATGCATGCTACGTGGTGCATGGTCTACCCCCAATTCGATATACTTCCCGGCACGCTCAAGACGTGGCACCGGTGTAATCGCTTTCATTGAGATATTATGGCCAGTGCAATCTCAAGTCAAGAACTTTCTCGATTTTTCTTAATTGTTTTCTACTACAACGGCAGCCGTGGGCTCTTGGCGCGGGATGCGACTGATCCGTTGGGGAAAGGCTCGCGGGCCAAGCTGAGTCCCGCTGGCGGAGCGACATGCAAAAACACCGGCGACAACAGAGCGCCGGTCTGGCAAGAGGCAGGCGCAACCCCCTGCCCAATCAAGTATCCCTCAACCGGCGTTTTGCAACCAATTCACCAGGAAACTGGTGAGATCGCCGCTGGCGATGGGGCCGATCAGCGCGGCCAATCCGGCCACTGCATCCTTTGGTCCCAACGCCAACAGACGCGGCGAGTCGGCACACATAAATAGAGTTAAGGCGTGATCGCGATAGCAGGCCTGGCGCTGGGCCGAATAGTAGACGTATTGCGAAAGTTCCTGGGCATCGATGAGCGAGCCGGCCCGGTCGTCCTCATCGGGAGTGGGGTTGTTACGATGCTGGTCTTCGAACAGAACGTTGCTTGAAAAGGGTTTGAGCTTAGGACGGATGCCGAAACCTGCCACCAGCATTTGCGGCTTGGCCTGTATGAGGGCTTCGGCGGCGCCCCACTCGGCGAAGGAATTATTGAAGACGAGCGAGCCGTTGCCGCTGAGCAGAAGCTTGCGGATGAACTCGCGCACGCGAGGGCGATCGCCGAGACCCGGCCCGAGTAACCCGGAAAGGTCCAGCTTGCTCAGGTCTTCGGTGGTCTGGTCGGCCGACTTCAAATCGCGCGGAATGGCGTTGAGATGGCTGAGGAAGATGCGGCGCACGGCCGCGAGCGCGTCCCAGGACATGGACACCGCGCCCGGACCGGCGGAGGCGGAAAAGCGAGGCGCGCACTCGACGATCCAGGTTCCTTCGATTTCCTCCATGCCGGCGGGCAAGGGGCGCCGGGCGAGGGCGGCCACCATGGATTTCTCCCATCCGCGGGGCGGCTCGGCCAGCGCCAGCCATTTGCCGTGCGGCGCCAGTTGGGGCCACAGTTCGCTGGCGATGGGAAGACCAGCGGGCAGGCTCAAAATGAGCAGGCGCGGAATCCGTTCGAAGGGAATCCGGCCGGCGGTTGCCTCTTCGATGCGGGCGAAGACCTTGGTCACTTCCGCGCGCCATTCCGGATAGCGCGGCGAGCGCGCCAGCAGGCCGGCCTCTTGCATGTTGATGCCCACGCTCTGGGGCTGCCACTTGGGCAGTTCCATGCGGTCCTCGATGGCGAGGAGGGGCGCAAACAGTTTCTTGAATTCGGGCGGGTTCAGCGCCGCCAGCCAGTCGAGCTCCGCCTTAACGACGCGCTGCGCGGAGGGAAACAGGAAATCCCATTGTTGAAACTGCTCGTTGAGGGAGGGAACGAAGGTCCGCGGCAGTCGCGACAGCAGGTCTTTATAAGCCGCGGGGTCCATTTTGGCCGCGCCCGTTCAGGCGGCGAACTCCGGCAAAAGGCGGCCGACCGATTTCTCGCACTCGACGCCCATCCAGGAGCCGATGGTGGGGGCCATGTCCACCTGTCGAATGGTGGTGGGGACGATTTGCGGCTTGCGCACGGCGGCGCCCAGCACCATGCTCCAGGCCATGCGGCATGATTCGGTGTCGGTGCGGTGATTGAAGAAGCCGTTGCTGCTGGAACCGTCCGGATCGCGACCGAATTCGTTCATGATGATCAAGGTGGTGGTAGCTTTCAATTCGGGGCGCGACTGGATGAACTGCCATAACCGGTAGCAGAGCGAATCCGAGCGCCGGATGCCGCCGAGGTAGAGGGAGTAAGAACCGGAGTGGGCCACTTCCATTTCGGAAAAGTTCATCATTAGCATGGACGGGGCCAGACGGTCGAGCACCTCGCGCGCCACCAGGAACGTCAACTCGTCGCCACTGGTGGGAGCACTGGGACCGTGGATGAAATTGGAAATTGCGGTGAGGAAAGTCTGTTTGACTTGCGGGTCCTGAAAGGACGAGGCCGAAGGGACTCCCCAGCCGATGCGTTCATAATCGGTTTCCATGACGGAGCGCATCTCCTCGAGAATCTGGTCGCGCTCCAGTTTTCCGCGCTGCGTCTGCCCCTTGATGATTCGCTCCACCGCTTCCACCAGGAGCTGCTTGGAGAGAATGACGTTGACGCCGGGGCTGATGTTGGCGGTGAGTTGCTTATTGCTTGTGACAACCCAGGTTTCGTTCGGCCCGGTGTGCCGCTGCGACTGCAGGTAGTGAAACAGGGTCGGGCGGGTAGGCTTCTGCGATCCCCAATCGTCGACGTGCTCCCACGACCCGGTGAGGACGCTGGAGATGGTGTTGAAGTGCGAAGTGACGCCTTCGTTGGCGGTATAGGGATAAAAAAGGGATTGGGGCAGCAAGTCGTTCAGCAAATGAGGGATGTTAGCGGCGCCCTGTTCGGAAAAGCTCTCCTGGCGGCGGATGCCGCCGATCGTGACCAGCACGAGTCGTTTGCCGGATCCGAGGGGCCGCGCCCGCGCTACGCCCGCCAGCCTTGCCGCCACGGCGGCTGGTATCAGTTGCAACACCGTTCGACGTGTCATGGGAACAAGGCCTCCTTCTTCAGCCAGTTTACACCCGCCGCGGAGCAGACCAGCGGGAGGTCGAGCGGCGGCAGCTCAGGTCAAGATGGTTCGCTACTCCTTTCTCGTGGGGCTCTTTCATCCCCGACTGCACGCCGGTCTATCCCGAAGCTTGCGTCTCCCTTACGGTCGCGGCTCGGACCTCAGCTCCGTACCCAGGGTGGAAACATAATACTTGGCCAGCATGTTAGCCCGCTCCGATGCGGGCAGGGTTTGGGGCGCTTTCAGGTATCCCAGGAATCGGTTGGCGACCTGCGCAAAATGGGCTTCGTGTCCCACGCGGAACTTGTCGGGGATATCGAGACGGGCCTCGTCGCCGTGGATGACGACGGAGAGACCCGCCCATTCACCCTGTAACTCCACGATCTTGGCGTGGAGCGCGCGCCATACCGGGGCGGGGTCGCCAAAGGGCGCCACGTACAACTCGGGCTTGAAATTCTCCGCCGGGCCCTGGCGGATCTCGATGCGCGCTTTGGAACCGAGGAACGAAGCCTGGTAGACGTCTCCCGAGCCCTGCGGCGCTTCCCAATGCCACAGGATTTCGAGTTTCACGTGGATTCCCCGCAGGGTATAGTCGACGGCGTTATTGCACAAATACGCGAGCTCGCCGCCTTTGACTTCCGCGGCAAGCGGCGGCGAAAAGTCCGGCTCGCCGGTGATTTCCCGAAACTGCGCCCGTGTGAGCATGAGGGGCCAGTGGCGGCCGGACAGCAACCGAATATCCTTGCGATAGTCGATGGCTTGGTCGGGGAAACCTGTCCAGGAAACCAGGTCGATCACGTGCGTGCCGACATCAGCCAGGGCTTCGCCTTGTTCGGCGATATCGAAAAACCAGGCGGGACGGCGAAGAGGAACGCCCGCGACCACTTTCTTGACGTGGTGGATGCTGGTGGCGGAAATGCCGGGGGCATCAGCAGTGCCTGCCGTCTGGGCACCGAATATCTCGGGCGTGTTCACCAGCACGCGCTGCAGCGTGGAAGTGGCCTCATAACGCTCGGTCATGATGTCGTACGCCACCAGGTGCTTCCGTTCGGCCAGATCGAGAGCTTCTTCGAGCTCGGGCATGTCGGCCGGGCGGATGATCCACGGCTTATCGGCGAATACATTGAGCCCGGCACCGAGCGAGGCGAGAATGCGGTCGATCTTGCCCCGGTTCCGGCCGGTCAGCACCACCACGTTTCCGGGCGGATTCCGGAGCATCTCCGCCATGGGGTCGGCGGTGGCATGCACGTCAAGCTTCCAGCGGGTGGGATTCAACAAGCGGGTATTAAACAAATAAATCCGATTGAGATAGTCGAACAGTTCCGGACCGAGCGGCGCATACACCGAGACCCGCTCGTCCAACTCGGGGTACATTTCGGCCTGCAGCAGGGAGGCGTGAAAATGGCCGGGGTCCATGACGATGAGGCGCGCCGGCGGCGAGGGGCAGCAGCATGGTTTCGAAGATAGCGCGTTTCTTCATGGCAAGAGGTGGAATGGGTTGGCTTCGCCGGGGTCGGAACGGGTTCTTCCAGAAGCGGGCAACATATTGATATTTATATGTGTTATCGACCGGAATGGGTTCGACCGGTGCTTATGCTTCGCGGCAGGCGAGCCCGCGGCGCGGCGCAGTTTTGTGCATTCTTGTGCACGGAATCGGTGCGGCGGGCGGCGGAACGGAGGCGTCCGAAGCGGTCCCGTGGGACCGCCACAGCGAGGAACTGCCGCGGTGCGTCGCATGGTCTTCCCGAATTGAGGTATAGCACGCCGAGCGGCCAAGGGGACCGGCACGGGCGTGAAGAAATATAGCCGTCGACGACGCCCGATGAACGCCGCTAAGAAACGAAAGGATTTATGGGTATTGATCGGCTATAATTTGATTTTTCAAAGCGCCGCGTTTCTTCACGTCTGCTGGCGGGCGGTTGCTCGCGGCCGCGGATAAGTCACCAAGCAGGGTTTGCCCAGCCAACGGCCGTCCCGCCGAAGCCTCAACCGAGGAGGCCGCGTGCGTTTTCGAAGACGGCCAGCAACATGGCTTCGGTAAGTTTGCCGGTGGAGGTGTTCTGCTGGCTGGGGTGATAGGAGCTGATAAGCCGGGGCTGTCCCTGGCCGATCGAAAAGCGGCGGTTGTGGCCAAACGCAAATGCCGTCCGGCTGGCGATGACGCCGCGCGATTTCAACAGGTCCAGGTACTGGTCGAAGGCGATTTTCCCCAGTGCAACGACGACTTTCAGATTGGGCAACAGCTCGAGCTCACTCTCCAGGTACGAGCGGCAATTGGCCAGTTCCTGGCGGGCCGGCCGATTATCGGGCGGGGCGCAGCGCGCGGCGGCAGTAATGTAGGCACCGCGGAGCCGCAGGCCGTCGTCCCGGGACAGGCTTTCGGCCTGGGACGCAAATCCAGTGGCATGGAGGGCCCTGTAGAGCCAGTCCCCGGAGCGGTCGCCGGTAAACATCCGGCCGGTGCGATTGGCTCCGTGCGCGGCTGGAGCCAGCCCCAGAATGAGCAGCCGCGCCCGCGGATCGCCGTACGAGGGCACCGGCTTACCCCAGTATTCCCAATCGCGATAGGCTCGCCGCCGCACCCGCGCCACTTCCGCGCAGTACTCACGCAGGCGTGGACAGCGCTGGCAGCTGACGATTTCCTCTCTCAACAATTCCAACTGCATTGTAGAGTTTATCGCCATGGTAAGCTAAGAGAGATTCGTCTTGCCAAGATGATGTGGAATCCGTCGAATCGTTCGGTTGCTCCGGCCGGACCTTCGACTCCGACTCTGGCCGAAAGCCCCACGGTCCGATTGTGGGCGGGGTTCCTTCGCTTTTTATGAACCGGTTTCACTGCTGTGCCCTGCTGATTTCGTTCCCTTGTGCGTCAATTTATTGCCTGGCGCTGGCGGGAACACCGGCGCCCCGAACCAATACCACCACCCGGGCTGCCGGCAAGACCCGGCGGGTGCGGCGCGCCACGGCCGCCGCCCACGTCGCCTTGGCTCAAGTTTCGCACAAGACGGCCCCGGCCCCAACTGCGGCAGTCGCCGGCCCGGTGATCCGTGGCGGGCCCTGGACCAGCCCCACGTTCGCCGATTCTACCGATGGCGACAACGTGGACGGGGAAGACCTTGTGGTGCGGCGCGCCGCCGCCGAGGCCCTCGGTACGTATAACGGCTCGGTGGTAGTCGTCGATCCGTTCAGCGGGCGCATTCTGAGCATGGTGAACCAGCGGGTAGCGCTCGGCTCCGGATTCCAGCCCTGCTCCACGGTCAAGGTTTCAGTGGCGCTGGCGGGACTAAGCGAAAAGGTGATTCAGCCTGCGTCGAAGTACCGCATCAGCGGGGTCGGCCGCATGAACCTCACCTACGCGCTGGCCAACTCCATCAACTACTATTTCGCCACCCTGGGCGAAAGAATGGGCTTCGAGAAATTCAGCTACTACGCTCATCTGTTCGGCTATGGGGAAAAGGCCGGGCTGAATATCGCCGGCGAGCAGCCCGGGAGTTTTCCGGAGGCGCCACCCAGAAACGGCGGCGTGGGCATGCTCACCAGCTTCGGCGAAGAAATCGAGCAGACGCCGCTCGAACTGGCTGCGCTGATGGGTGCCATTGCCAACGGCGGCACACTCTACTACCTGCAATACCCGCGGACGGTGGCCGAAGCAAGCCACTTCGTTCCGCAAATCAAGCGGCGCCTCGAAATCGGCCAATGGATCTCCGCCATTCTGCCGGGAATGCGCGGAGCGGTGGAATTCGGCACGGCGCACCGCGCTCGCGAGGATGGCCCCATCGCCGGCAAGACCGGTACCTGCACCAGCGAGAACCACGTTCACCTCGGCTGGTTCGGCTCCTTCAACGATTCCTCCGGGCGCAAGCTGGTGGTGGTGGTGCTGTTGACCGGCGGCAAGCCCGCCAGCGGACCGATGGCCGCCGGAATCGCCGGTGAAGTCTACCGCCGTTTGAATGAAGCCCGGTACCTCAGCGCGGACGCTCCTCTCGCTCCGGGTTCGCTGATCGCCAGCCAGACCTGCTGCGGACGCTGAAAAACGCCTGGCGGCGAGATCGCCCGCTCTACCGGTTATTCCAGGCAGTCGAAGACTTCGCGATAAAACTCGGCGTGCGACCGCCAGGTTTGCCCGGTAACCAGGCCACCGTCGCGAACCGCCGGTTTGTGCAGATAGGTTCCTCCGCTCCGCTCCACTTCCACGCGCACATGGGGGTGAGCGGTCACCGACCGGCCTTTCAAAATGCCGGCGGCGGCCAGGATCTGGACGCCGTGCCCGATCGCGAAAACGCTCTTGTTCTGGGCCGTGAATTCATGCACCAGCGAAATCAGGCTGGCATCGTTGCGCAGGTACTCGGGAGCCCGTCCGCCCAGCAGAAGGACAGCGGCAAAGTCGCGGGCGGCTACCGCCGTAATCACCAGATCGGCGTCTACGGAGGGGCCGGGCCGCTCCGTATAGGTTTCCCAGCCTGCCTCTTCATCGTGAAATACCATGTGCAGCCGGCGCCGCACAGGCGCCGCCACCACCGGAACCCATCGCGCCTCTTCGAAACGCTGGCAGGCATACAGGGCTTCATAGCCGTCGCCGCCGTCGCCTGTAACGATTAAGATTTTGCGGCTCATCTGGGCAACATGATCGCACAAACCACACACCGCCATTCGGCCCAATTCTTCGGCGGCACAATTGATGTTAAGAGGTTCCCGCCAGGACGCCCCGTACCCCTTCTCAAAATTCGCTATGCCCCGCCTGGCACCCCGTATGATACATTCGATGGATGCTCTCGATTGCCGAGGGCCTCATCCCATGCTGGAAGCGTGTGCTTTATCGGATAAGGGCTGTGTCCGGTCCAATAACGAAGACTATTGTTTGATTGAGCCTGCTTTAGGACTTTACGTTCTTGCCGACGGCATGGGCGGAGCGAGAGCGGGGGAGTGCGCCTCGCGGCTGGCCGTCGAGACGGTCGCCGAAACCGTTTTTCTTGCGCAGCGGCGCGATTCGCAGGTTTTGTTGTCGGCTGTGGAGGCCGCCAACCAGAAAGTTCTTGCAGCCGCGCAGGGCGACGAAAGCCTGGAAGGGATGGGCACTACTCTGGTAGCGGCTCTCGAGAACGGCGACACCCTGGCTGTCGCCAGCGTCGGCGACAGCCGGGCTTATCTCTTCGACCACAATGGTTTCCGAGTCATTACCGACGATCAAACCTGGATCAACGAGGTGGGCCGGCCGCTTGGACTGGACGAGGAGAGCCTCCGCCACCATCCGATGCGCCACGTCCTGACCATGGCCATCGGAGCCAGTTCGCCACTCACCGTCAACTGTTATTCCGTGCCGCTCGAACCCCGTGCCCTCGTGCTGATCTGCAGCGATGGCCTGCACGGAGTTGTGGAAGCACCCGATATCGAGCGCATTCTGCGAACGGCCGGTGAGGGTGGCGCACTGGAGGACGGCTGTCGGGACCTGATCGAGGCGGCCAAGAAAGCCGGTGGCCCGGACAACGTAACCGCCGTTCTGGTGCGCAAGCTCGGCTAGCCAGTGAAAGCAACGTGGCCGCGCGAGCAAGAAGCCCCGGCGACCAGCGGCGCTACGCGGCGGTCTGGCTTAGCCAGTCCTGCAAGGCGTCGCGATATAACACGATCCCTTTTCGGGAATAGCGCAGATATCCCTGCTTGCGGAACTGATTCATATAGTGGGTCACGATTTCGCGCGAGGTACCGACGTATTGCGACAGCAGCTCGTGGGTGAGCGGCGCCATGTGCATCGCCCCCTCCGTATCACGGTCGCCCTGGCGATCGGCGAAGCGGATCAGGGAACGCGCGAGGCGACGGGCGATGTTGTCGCAGGAGAAACTTTCGATCCGGTGCGTAAAATCGACCGTGCGCTGCACCAGCACCTGTAAAAGCGCTACCGCCAGCCTGGGACGGCGAAGCACGATATCTTCGATCTCGGCGGTAGTCCACATCATGAGCTTCGTGTCCGCCATGGCGCTGGCTTGCTCAGCCCGCCGGGGCAGGCTCAACAGCGCCGATTCGCCGAAAAACTCGTTGGGTTGGTAGATGTCCACGACAACCTGGTGGCCGTCGTCCGCTACCCGAGCTACCTTTACCGATCCCTCCATCACGAGATACAAATTACGCGACGGCTGGTCGTGGTTGTAAATGACTTGTGACTTGCGGAATTCCAACAGTGTGGAACACGGCAGATGAGCGAGGGGGTCTTCCAACGCCCGAACGGGCGCAACAACTGCAAGCGTGGATGCCATACGTTCAACTCCTATCGAAAATTGCGTTTTTCTGAACTATACGCGTGAGAACTGTTTTTCCGCAGGAACGCTCCTGAAGTGCCAGCAATTCCCATTCCGAAACCCCAAAGTGCGCCGAGCCAACTGAACTTCCAATACGACTGGCGAGCCGATACCACTGAATCCATACTACCCTGCATTCAATCTTACGCTTAGCACTTGGAGTACCCTATAGCTCTTTTTGGCCGAAATCAGGGAGTATCTCCCTGCTCAAGACTACCCACTACGCCACCATGCAAGAGCATCGTATAGAATATACCCAACCCCACGATAAGCTCCTAGATGCGCGCTGATGCGCAAACTACTCGCACTATTCGGCAATACGGTATCGAAACGCACCAAAAATGCCCGCTGGGGACGATGTCACGGGGTATTTCGCCGGTCGCGATCACTGGCGGGGGTGCGCCCAGTGCCTTATCTTCTGGCGGTTGTGGCCTCGCGCGTTCTGGTGCCGGCGTCAGCGCAGATTTTGCCGCCGGCGCAGATTTTTCGCCAGGAAGTCTATTCCGCCCCAGCCGGACTTCGACCGGCAGCCCGGCGCGCCGGTGCGTCGATTCTCCCCGGCGGGCGGGTGGTTGCGCCGTACGGAGACGAATATCCGATTGGCCCGGGTGCCTTCGGCCTGGCGATAAGCCCTTCGGGAAGAACCGTCGTTACCGCCAATTCCGGGCCGGCCCGCTACTCCCTGACGATCCTCGATCGAGCCGCCGGCCGAACCTGGCAGGCCCGCCAGTTGGTGGCCCGGCCGCCCGACAACACGGAACCGCGGGGCACCGGCTGGAGCGGCGTATTCATGGGCCTGGCCTTCACCTCCGACCGTGGGTTGTTCGCCTCGGAAGGTAACTCCGGCCGCATCTCCTGGTTCGACGCCGCCGAAGAGCGCCGCCGCGCCGTCGATCTCAACCGCCAGGGTTATCAGGATAGCTATTCGGGCGATCTGGCCGTCGACGCGCGGCGCGGCATTCTCTACGCCGCCGACCAAGCCAATTTTCGCGTGGCGGTGGCTGATATTCGCAGCCACCAGGTGGTTGCGTCGGTGAAGGTGGGCCGCCTCCCCTTTGCATTGGCGCTGTCTCCGGATTGCCGTCAGCTATTCGTCACCAACCTCGGCAGCTTCGAATACCACCCGCTGCCGGGCGGTCCGGTGCCATTCCCGCCCTTCGGTTTTCCCTCTCCCCAGGCTCTTGGCGCGCTGGGCGATCCCAACGCGGAGGCGTCCCAAACGCTCGCGATCGTAGATGTTGCCCATCCGGCGGAAGCCAAGGTCGAGGCCTTCGTCCACACCGGCGTTCCCGTGGGTGGCGATATCGTGGGCGGCAGCAGTCCGTCCGGCATTGCCGTGGGCGGCGACCGGGTATTCGTTGCCAATGCCGCCAACGACTCTGTTTCGGTGGTCGATCCGCACAGCCGACGGGTAGAGGCGGAAATCCCCATTCGCATTGCCGGCCTCGAAGCGTGGCGCGGGGTTTTGCCCATCGGTTTGGCTTACCACGAGCGCTCCGGCTGGCTGCTGGTGGCCGAGGCCGGCATCAACGCGGTGGCCGTGATCGACGTGCGCCAGCGCCGGGTGCTGGGTCATATTCCGGCAGCTTGGTTCCCCACCCGCGTGGCCGTGGCGGGCGACACCGTATTTGTGGCCAACGCGCGCGGGAATGGGGTGGGCCCAAACGCACCGGACTGGGACCCCGAGTCGCTTCGCCCTGGCTTGGCGGGCCGCTTCGTCTTGCCCGGTTACCTGTACCAGGGCACACTCTCCGTGTTCCAGCTCCCCACAGCGGAAGAGCTGCCGGCGCTTACCCGGATCGCATTCGAAGCCGCCGGCCTCACGCCGCGGCCGGACGCGCTTCCGAGACTGCCCCAAGCCGGCCATGTAGTCCTAATCGTAAAAGAGAGCCGAGCCTACGACGAGATTCTCGGGGACATTCCTGCCGCCGGCAACGGACCGGCCATGGGCGACACCGAGCTGGCTATCTATGGAGAACAGGGGATGGCCGACGGGCACCGCCAGCGCCTCAGCATCAAGCAGGCCGATCTGTCGCCCAACCACCACGCGATCGCCCGCCAGTGGGCCTTCAGCGACAACTTCTATGCCGACGCAGAGAGCAGCGTGGATGGCCACCACTGGATAGTGGGGGCTTATCCGAACGCTTGGGTGGAATCCTCCGCCCGCGCCGCCGACGGCGGCCAGAAGGATTTTCGCCTCTCGCCCGCCGTTGGGCGCCTTTCGTTCGCCGATATGGCCTCCTCGGTTCAGCCCGAGGACGAGCCCGAGGCCGGCACTATCTGGGACCACCTGGCGCGCCGCGGCGTCAGCTTCCTTAATTTCGGAGAAGGGTTCGAGCTGGCCGGCATTCGCGAAGGGCCGGAGATGGAGCCCACCGGCGCCAGTTTCTACACCGACATGCCCATGCCGGAAGCTCTGTACCGCGGCACCTCCCGCGAGTATCCCGGATTCAACCTCGAAATCTCCGATCAGTATCGGGCCAGTCAGTTTATCGGCGAAATCGAGCGCCGCTACCTGCGGCCGAAAGCCGAGTTGCCGCGCTTCCTATACATCCAGCTTCCCGGCGATTTCACCCCACACCCGCACCCTTCCGCCGCTTACCCCTACACCGCTTCCTACATCGCCGACAACGACTACGCGCTGGGCCGCATTCTCGAGTTCCTTTCGCACACGCCCTGGTGGCGAGACATGGTAGTGTTCGTCACCGAGGCCGACGCCCAGAACGGCATCGACCATATCGACGCTCACCGCACCGTTCTGCTCGTGGCCGGTCCGGCTGTCAAACGCAACTACGTGTCGCATACCAATTCCAGTTTTCCCGGCTTGCTGAAGACGATTCTCGAACTGCTGCGCCTGGCGCCCCTCAACCTGTTCGATGCCGTAGCGTCGGATCTGAGGGACTGCTTCACGGAGAAAGCCGACCCGGCAACCTACCAGGCGCGGCCACCGGACCGGAGAGTGTTTGCTCCGTGAGAATTGGGTTCGCATTTTTGCCACCCCTTTGATTTCCACGACTTTTCAGCCAGAATCGCCTGCGACCGGTCGATCGAGGGCGGCATCGATCCATAACCGCATGCGCCGGTAGTGTCCGCCCTTCCAGTAAGCGCGGCCGCAATCCGGGCAACGCAGGAACGCGTCGTGCAGTTGGGCAACCTGAGCGGGAACCCGGTCGCGCACCTCGTCCTTGCCCGCCTCCGCCAGCAGCGTGTTGCATCGGGGACACCGCGTAAAGGGCTTTGCCAGGAGACCCAAATCGAAGCGCCCAAGCACCTCCGTGAGTTGCTCTCGCGGCTGGGTCGCCCGCAGGTAATACCCGTGCGTCACCGAGCCGCGCTTGAGCAGGCCCACATCGCGAGTCAACAGAATCCGGTGTTCCTGGCGCGAGACTTCCGCCAGACGCTCATCGGCGCAGCAGTTTCCATACAGGGTGTCGAATCCCAATATTCGCAGGTATCGAGCCAGGCGGCCGAGGTGTACATCGAGTACGAACCGCGTGTCCCGGAGCGGTTCCGGCCGTAACCGGGTCAGCCCGGCAATGTCGAAGGCTTCGAAAACCGGGTAAACACTGATCCGGTCGCCGTCCCGAACCAGGTAACCGAAATCCACCGATTGTCCGTTGACCAGGATCAGATCGACCTCGGTGTGGGGCACGCCGAACGACTCGATGCGGTCTTTGACGGTCGCGACATCCAGAAAGGTGTGCTCAAATGCCGTGAAACGGCGCTCCGGCAACAGAAAGTCGTTTAGCTCCGCATAAAAGCGAAAGTTCACAAAATGCATGGGAACCGGCCAAGCTCCTAACCTTGAGCATACCGGCTAGCGGCGGCCAGCAGGCAGCGCCGCCCCAACGCTGCGCACCCGCGAAGTCGGCATCCGCATGGCGAGCGGCGCTCAAAAGCGCGACGTCCTCGGGCTCATCCTGCGCGAGAGCGCGCGGCCCGTGCCTGCCGGGTTGCTGGCCGGAATCCTCCTCGCGGCGGGAGTCTCGTATCTGGCGCGCGGGCGTTGACGGTGTCTCGATCGCCGGAGTCTCCCTCCTGTTCCTGGCCATCGCACTGCTGCCTCGCACCCGCCCGCCCGGCGGGCCATGCGCGTCGATCCGGTGGTCGCGCTCCGAAACGAATAAGGGGGCAAGCGCCCGCCATCGGTCAGGCAGATCCCCTGCTTGGGGGTAACTCGCCAAACTGACCGGCCGGGGCAGAGCAGGAGCAACCTCCCCCAACGCCGTATCGGGCTAATCAGCCCCGGTCCCCGCCTGCACGGCGCAGAATTGGCCCCCCTCTGAGCAGGCCAATGCTACCATCCGATTGTGGGCCAGAACCCTTCGGATGCTCAAGGTGATCGAATTCCCGCTGGCATCCGAGAGGAACTGAGGAGAGCAGATGCAGAGGTGTTCTCAGCTTTCGACCTGTCCATCCCGGATGAGGTAACGCACTACACCTCCCTTGCAGGCTTCAAAGGGATTATCAGCACTCAGGAGATATGGTGCACCGATCTTCGGGATGTTAATGACAGCCGTGAATGCGATTACGGGATGGGTGTGATCCGAGGCGTCATTGCTCGAAAATCGGTGCCAGAGGACATCAGGCGGTTCATCTGGGGCCTTGGCGGTCTGTTCGGCGCGAAGGAGGCGTACACTTTCTACATCTCGTGCTTCTGCTCCTCGCTGGAGGCCCTCGCATGTGGCGGGATTACGCTGAGGAGGGAGCCGGCTGCGCAATAGTCTTCGATGCAAGGAAACTGTTTGCCGGATGTGACGGCGGTAATGCGTATTCCTTCGCTCCGGTCATTTATGACGAGCGCATACAGATCGACACGACTACGAAGATCGTTGACAAGGCCATCTGGCTGCAGCGTAACTGGAATCCGCCGCCGCGAATGCGGCGCCGGTATTGGCTCGAGGAGGTGATGTTCTGGTTACTCGCCTGCGGCTTTCGGTTCAAAGCACCATGTTGGCGCGACGAGAAGGAGGTCCGAATCGCCGTACCCGAGCGCGACGGCCTTAAGCCGTTTCGCCAAGCCGACAAGATGCGTGTGGCAGTATCGCGTGAGCACGACGCAGTTGTCCGGATTGTCCGCGGGCCGAACACCAACGCAGGCACCGCGGAGCAGATTCGCGACACGCTGTGCCGGGCCGGATATAGAGACGACCTGGTTACCTCACAGGAAGCGCGGCGCCCCTCTTGAGGCTCCCTCGCTCGCAAATGGTACGGCGGGCACCTTTCAGGCGTGATAAATATGATGGCCTATTTCCAGATTGTGATGGTGGAAGTAGATGTTGAACCTTCAGATCTTGCACGCGATAGCCCATCGGCCCGGCGGGGTCGCGACCCGTTACGCGGCGCGCGGCCGCAATCGCTTCCTCCATCGTGACGCGAAAGAACTCCCGATTCGGAAGTCTACAGTCCGCTAGGAGCCGGTGCAACTCGGTTTCGTGAGATTGCGGATCGGCGCTCTCGAACCAGGCCTCAACGGCGAAAGGGGCTGGAACGCCGGTTGCCGAATTCAGCTCCGCCACCCGGTCTCCGACTGATCGGGTCGTCCGGCCAATTTTCAAAAGGCCAGGCATCCCGGAATTCGAGAGGATGTACACGTAGCCGGCGATATTCCGAAATTTGAACAGACCCCCGCATACCGGGCACCTCACATCGCTTGATGGCTCCGAGATCGTAACCGTCACAGTCCTCCCACAACTCGTGCAGGAGCACGTGAATTCGATCGCTATAGACCTATCGGAATTCTAGCACCACCCGCCATGCCCTTTTGCGGCGTTCACTCGTCTGAAACCATCGCCGGCACGAACCCCCACTACATAGCGGACGTTTCGCTGGCGGCGAGAGGCGATGAGGAATTGTGTTGGACCGTGAATCTCGAACCTGTTGTACCCTGGTGGCCGGGCACCGATGGCTACCGGACGATGGATATCTTCGCGGGTTCCGGCCTCACAAAAATGCACAAATCTGCCCAACGCGGTGGTGATGGCTTCCTCAACACCTGGAAAACGCCGGACGACGTCGCCAGTTCCGGGGCTCAATCCGTGCACAAAATTGCACAAGGTGGCCGCAACAGCCGAGAGCCGGGGACGCTTCCCGAACGAAGCCGTCGCCGCCGTAACCCATTGCAAACGCGGGAGGAAGGACCAGGGGGAGGCGCAGGGACGGAGGGGACGTTTCCCGCAATCCGAAGTTCCCTCGCATCCGTCCGCGCAGGCGGCCGATGCCGATCGAGGTTCTTAGCCCGCACGCGGCTGCGAGCCACCGTGGCGCAGGCATTCGTGCAGGCATTCGTGCAGGCTGTGTCGAAAGTCGTTTCGACACCTCTTCCGGGCTTTGACACCGTGTCGGAAGCAAACGTCGGCATGACTGCCGACGCGGCAGGCAGGACTGCCTGCGCCACGACACAGCACCAGAGCCCCTGTGAGAAACTACGGTGTGGGCCGAGACGCGCCTGTTGGCCGGCGCGGCGCCTGCTACACCTTGACGGAGAAGAATCCGCTCACGTTCTCCCACAGTAGTTGAGGGAAGCCCTTGTCGAGGTAGGAGCGGATCGACACGTAGCATTCATCGCAGGCATTGTGGCGGGTGAACTCGTCGATCATACGTTCGCGGTCTTCGAGGGCGTAGCGGTGAAACTGCATGGAGCAGGGCTGCAGGGCGCCATCGCAGGTGACCACCAGGAAGCGATGGCCCGCCTTACAACCGGGCATCCCGGAGTTTTCGAAGTAGCGGCGCGTGGCATCGAGCGTGCTTCGGCTGTTGACGATCCAATTGGTTTTGTCGCGGCGCTGCTCCACCCGGTCCAGGTGGCTGGCGAGGGCGGAAAGCTGCTCGGGCGATACCGGAAGAAGATCGCGGCACCCGGTACGGCGCGCCGAGTAGGCGCTGTAACAGAGGTTGACGCCCCACTCGCGAGCCTTGTCGGCGATGGCGTTGATCTGGTCGAGGTTTTCGGTGGTGATGCACGAGTTGAGTACAATATCGTCGTGCCCGAGTCGCGCCATGCGCGGGATGAGGTCTTCGAGATGGCGGTAGAGTCCGGGATAGCAGCGGAAGTTGTCGTGCCGTTCGTCGGGGAAGTCCAGGCTGACGGAGAACTGGTCGACTCCGGCGTCGCGCAACTGGAGATACAAGTCGGCGGTCATCAGCGACCAGCTTGAGACCAGAATGGTGTAGGGAAGACCGGAGCCATCCTTAATATTCCGGACGATCTCGACCAGGTCGGGACGGAGCAGCGGTTCTCCGCCGGAGACCTGGACGACGCAGGGCCGGAGCGCCTGCATATAGCGGTGGTACTCACTGGGGCGGAGATTGCGGGAGTCGTCGCGCGGGCCGCCGTGGTCGCAGTGCCGGCAGTTGCAGGTGCAGGAGTCGGTCACCTCGAACGACACCACGATGGGGCGATCGGCCAGCCAGTTGAGCGAGCCGCGCCCTATGATCTTCAGGGACTCTTGAAACGGGACCTTGCGCATAGGATTTCAGGCCACCTCGCAGCGGGAGGGATCGCAACCCGGCTGTGTGCAAGGGCCGAGTGGCGGGGTTTCGGGGGAAATCGAAGCGAGGATACGGCCGCGGTCGTGGCTTTCGAGACCATTGACACGCCGTTCCAGTTGTTCGAGGACGGGGCGGAGCCACCGGTGGCCCAGTCCCACGGCGGATTGAATCCAGGCGTAGGCGTCCAAATCGTCGGCAGGAGTGCCCTGGCCCAGCAGGCTCATTACTCCCAGGTTGGCGATGGCATGACTGTCGCCGCCGCCGGCGGCCTTCCGGTACCAGGCGGCGGCCCGTTGGTAATCGGGAGCGACCCCATGGCCGGTGTGGTAGGCCAGGCCGACCAGGAACTGGGCGCGCAAGCAACCGGCTTCGGCGGCGCGCAGGAGGCTGGCGAAGGCATCGGCGTCGTTCGAGCAAACGAGGGCGCGGTTGTAATCGGCCGCGGGATGATGGGCGCGCGAAGGCGTCTGGTCCACGTCACACCTTTCGTAAACGGTCAAACGGAGTAAAAACTATTCTATACCGATTCGACGCCGCTGGCCCGCTACGCCGTGGCCCGTGGGCCGCTGGGTGCTTCGCGGGATTCACCTACCGCGATCGCCAGGGAGCGGTTGCCGGGAACGGTCTTTCACTGGTCGGTTCAGCACCCGTGTCCCGCATCGATGCCCAGGGGAGGAACCGGGTTTGTCGGGTAGAATCTACCGAGGAGGGACACAATGAGCGAAAACCACGCCTGGCTGCGGCACACAGTGGCCACCTTGGCATACCGTGGCGCCAAGACACTCCGCGGGGCGCCCGCGGATTTCGGCGATTTCCTGGCTGGAGAATCCACCCGCACGCCGCGGCGAATTCTGGCTCACATCGGAGATCTGATGGAATGGGCGCTTTCCCAGGCTAACGGCACGGAGACGTGGCACGATTCGGAGCCGGCGGCCTGGGAGGCCGAAGTGGCGCGTTTCCACCAGACCATGGCGGCGCTGGACGCCCGCCTCGCCAACGCCGAGCCTTTGGCAGTGCCCGCCGAAAGGCTGTTTCAGGGCGCCATCGCCGACGCTATCGCTCATGTTGGACAACTGGCGCTGCTTCGCCGTTTGGCTGGCGCTCCCATCAAGGGCGAAAACTATTCGCGTGCGCAAATCGAGCCGGGAACGGTGGGCCCGGAACAAGCCGCGCCCAGACGCGAGTTTTGAGGTAAAACATCTTTCGCGCTTTGTGGCCTGGTTCCTGGCAGGGCACGCCGATTTTACGGAGATTTACGCACACGTTTCTTTTCTGTGTTTTGGCTGTGTTTCATTCTACTGTGACCATTTAATTCTTGACCGGATGGATGGAAGCGAATATGATCGTTCGGAAAGAGTTTTCGGTGAGGTGGAGCGAAAACTCGATAAAGCTGTAAGGGGGAGTACATGCGCCTGGTCCGCACACGTTTCCGTAATTTCTGCAAACGTTTCCATTCAATGCTCATGGCTGCTGGCCTGCTGTTATGCGTGGCCGTAGCCTTTGCACAAACCGATACCGGCTCCATTGGGGGGTTCGTTAAAGATCCTTCCGGTGGCGTCGTTCCCAAAGCCAAAGTCACCCTCAGGAATGAGGGCACCGCCGAAACCCACGTTCTGACTACTGATGAAGCCGGCTACTACGTAGTGCCCGCGTTGCCGCCGGGCTTTTACACCATGACGGCGGAAACCGCCGGTTTTAAGCGTTTCGAGAGCACCCATAACAAGCTGGATTCCAATACCGCGCTTTCCCTCAACGCCGATCTTGCCGTTGGCAACGCTACCGAAACCGTTGAGGTGACCGCCACGGCGGCGGTGCTGCAAACCGATTCCTCCGCGGTGCAGAGCGAGATCGGTGGCACCCAGGT
>JBEKZL010000002.1:0-69411 GCA_049509915.1 Bryobacteraceae bacterium
TTGTCCCAGTTGCGCAGGTAGGTCAGAATCGGCAGCGTTTGGGTGTTCAACGTGTACAGGCCCGGCCCGAAGACGTCGGCTACCTGCCCTTCGTTGATGAAGACCGCCATCTGCGAGTCGCGTACGGTCAGCTTGCCGCCGTTCTGGATTTCGTTGTCCTCCATCGGATAGTGGTAGGACAGAATGCCCGTACCTGGCTCGGTCCACTGGATGACGTCGATGAACTGTTTGGAAAAGAAACTCATAATGGTGGTCGCCTGACTGTGAGTATACGCTGCCGCGGGGTTCGTCTCAACCACTTACTTCAGACAGTACTGAGCCGCGTTCAGGCCTTTTGGTTCTGAACCGCGGCATACCGCCGCTGGAGCCCGGAATAAGCCACCCGCGCCGGGTAGCGGTGCCGCTTCCTTCGTAGCGACGGCGATCTTGTCGCCGGTGTTCTTTGATTGCGGGGCCGCTGCTCTGGTGGGGCAGACCGATTAGGACAGACCATCGTCCTTCGTGGTCTGTCATCCCTTGCCGATGCGCGACCTCATCCGCTCACCCCCCGTAAGGCATCGGGGGGACTTTCGCTATCAGGCGCGAGTAGACGGACAGGGCGCCACGATGATGCGCGGTGTGCTCCAACATGGCCCATACGATAGCGCTGATCGGCTGGCCACCCATGACCGGGCCGGGCGGCAGGGGGCCATCATCCCTTCCTTCGGACGGAATTCGGAGTCGGCCTCATCGAGGACCAGGGTGGAGCGCTCGAAGAATTCCTTGCTTGCAAGCAATTGATTGGCGAAAGTGTCTCGTTCGGGTTTTGGGCTCATGGGCCACACTGTATCATAGGGCGAATAAAATGAGAAGATCGATCCATCTCAATCTCCGCCTGTTCGCTTCAGCCGCCGGCCGAGTTCCTCCAGGTTTGGCACGAACCAGATGTGGCCGCCCCGGTTCGACTCATACACGAAGTCCCGCAAGGATTTACTCGCGGCTACGTATCGGGAGATATCGCCGACGATGGCTGCCCGCATGCCGTAGGTGACGAATTTTTGGAGAACATCGCCGGCAATGCCGCTGCTAAGACGGAAGAAGTCGTCGCCGAGCCGCTTGACGGGAATCGCGATGCAGCCTGCCCGATGCTCCCATGCCGCGTTCAACAGTTCGACCGCGTCGCGCCCGTTGCGCGGCCGCGGCCCCTCCGGCGAGCATTCATATACCCGAACCCCGTCCATCTCGTATGCTCCAGCGGGCATCGATCAGTCCTCGATAATCGTGCGAATCTCGACGCGCAGCGGGCCGGCGTGTGCACCATTGGCCGCGCCCGTGGCAGCGTCGTCAACCGGGTCGCCTGATCGGGACCGAATGCAGGAACGTGTCGGCCGTGTTTTCACGTCAGCCTCGCCGCGCTGCCTCGATGGCGGCGACGTCGATCTTCTGCATCGTCATCATCGCCGCGAAGGCACGCTTTGCCTCACCGCCGCCAGCCGCAAGCGCACCGGTTAGCGCGCGTGGGGTGATTTGCCAGGAGAGTCCCCAGCGGTCCTTGCACCAGCCGCACTGGCTTTCCGTGCCGCCATTGCCGACGATCGCGTTCCAGTAACGGTCCGTCTCTTCCTGATTCTCCGTCGCGACCTGGAAGGAAAAGGCCTCGGTGTGCCTGAACGCCGGGCCGCCGTTGAGACCGAGACAGGGAATGCCCAGGACCGTGAACTCCACCGTCAGCACATCGCCCTTCTTGCCGCCCGGATAGTCACCGGGAGCCTCGTGAACAGCGGTTACTTTGCTGTCCGGAAAGGTAACGGCGTAGAAGCGCGCGGCCTCATGCGCGTCTTTGTCGAACCAGAGGCAGATCGTGTTCTTTGGCTTCATGTTCGTGCTCCTTTTGCTCGATCAGGGCTAGGCCGTGGTCTTTGCCGGTCCGTATCAGTGACCCGCCAGTTCATCTGCCAATCTGCTGCGGCCGGCGTCCCAAATGAGTCGCCACCCGTGCTGCCCTTCTAAATCATATCGCTGGCGGGGATCGACTTCGAGCTAGGGGCCGCGGGATCCCGGGTAGCGTCCGCGAAACAGGTTGGGCAGTCGCGTCACCCAGAGCCCCCTGGAAGGCGGCTGCAATCATGAATTGGCGGGCAAATCCCCGCCAGGCATTACACCAGGATTGACCAGGCCCCGGCAAGGGCTGATACGATTAGGCAAATGAACCTGTATCACATCCTGGGAGCCTCCCCTCGTGTCTCGACGCAACAAGCCCCCGCGGCCGGTGCACCTTGAGCACGAGCGGCTGGCAGGATCTGCCGCGTTCGCGCCTGTTGGCCGACGTCTCCTTGTGGTCGGCGGATCTCGCCAACCTGGCGGCTGGGATTGAACGCGTAGAGCCATTCGCCGATTCGTTTCACCTGGACGTGTGCGACGCTCACTTCGCCCCGAGCTTGCTGTTCTTTCCGGACCTGGTGCGTGCCCTGCGTCCGCTCACTAAGCGGCCATTTCACATTCACCTGATGGTCGAGCGTCCTAGGACCCTTATCGAGGACTTTGTAGCCAGCGGCGCCGACG
The DNA here is from genome assembly GCA_049509915.1 of Bryobacteraceae bacterium. Classification (GTDB taxonomy): domain Bacteria; phylum Acidobacteriota; class Terriglobia; order Bryobacterales; family Bryobacteraceae; genus JBEKYD01. The sequence continues at coordinate 2,542 of JBEKZL010000002.1, forward strand.
CGATCACGATCCACGCGGAAGCCGGCAAAGCCGAAGTGGCGGCGGCCATCGAAGCCATTCTCCAGGCTGGCCGTTCAGCCGGGCTGGCCCTGCGCCTGGACACTTCCGTTGCTGCGTCCGAGCCGTACCTCGACCGCATCGATACTCTACTTCTGCTCGGTACACGTCTAGGCGTCAAGGGCCAGGATCTGGCGCCGGAAGCCTGCGGCCGTCTGGCAGGCGCCGCGTCGATGCTGGGCGAACGGCGCGCCCGTGTCCGGCTGATCGCCGATGGCGGCATCCGTTCCCATACCGTGCCTCTTCTGCGCCGGGCCGGCGCCGATGCGATCGTGCCTGGATCGCTCATATTTCAGTCGCGGAACATGGCTGAAACCTTTGCATGGCTGCGCGCGCTCTAGTTATGGAGTGAATCGATGATTGTGATCATGGCGGGACTGCCCGGCACGGGTAAGAGCACGCTGGCGCGAGCGCTCGCGCGGCGGCTACCGGGCGCGGTACTCGACAAGGACGCGATTCGGGCGGCGCTGTTCCAACCGGCCTACGTCGAGTATTCGCTGGCGCAGGACGATTTTTGCCAGGAGATCATGCTCGAAACCGCTGCGTATCTGCTGGCCAGGGATGCCCAACTCCACGTTCTGTTGGATGGCCGAACGTTCTCGCGGCGATATCAGCGTGAGCGCGCGATGGAGTTCTGCCGGCAGGCGGGTGCCGCTTGGGCCACGCTGGAGTGCGTCTGCGCAGAGCGGAGCGCAATGGCACGTCTGGCCGAAGCGATGGCGCAAAAGACCCACCCCGCCGCCAATCGCACGCCGGAGCTTTATCGGCAAATTCGAGAGGCGTGGGAGCCGATCGACGGCCCCAAACTTGTTATCGACACAGATGCGAACCTGGACTCATGTGTCGATCGGGCCCTGGGCTACCTCACGAATAGAACCGGCGACGCGCACGATGGGTGATACCGATCCGGTCGTGCATCGAGCCTATGACCGGTGCCGCCAATTCATTCCATTTCGGCGACTTCGAAATCGATGGATTGGATCGCGGTGTCGCGCTTGACCGGCGCGTTCTTATCCACGGCTACCACCTGGAGAGTAAAGTCTCCGGAGTGTAGCGCCGCGCCAAGCCGGAAATCATCGGCCACCAAGAGGCGTTTGTGGTCGGGCTGATCTTTGCCGTCTACAAAGATCGGCCTGCTGCTTCCCAGTGCTTTCCGGTCGCGAAACAGTGTCGCCTGCACCTCCACATGAATCGAGCCATCGGCACCGGGCCGGGCATTCAGGACCTGGTAGGCATAGAAGACTCTTTGCCCCGGATGATACCTGACGAGGCTTGCGCCTCCCGCCGAGGCGCTCAGTGCAATTCCCGAGAGCGCCAGCCCGCCATGGGTCAGGTCCGGTACTTCCACGAAGTCGCTCGCCGAGCCAATGCGGTCCGCCTGCCGGTCGCGCACCGCGCCGCGGACCTGGTAGGCCCCTGGTTTTTTCACCGCCAATTCCAGGCGTTGCAGCAGACCGTCAGCCAGCGCTTTCCGATATCCGTCGGGCGTCAGAGAGACCGTGTAACTCTTATCGAACGCATCCAGCGGCTTGCTTTCCCCGCCATACATCACGGCCAGAATGTCGAACACGGCCTTTCGCCGGCCGTCGCCTTCGGTGCTGAAATTCAAATCTCGCGCATCCACCTGCAAGAGCGTGTCGAGAATGGAGCCGGCAGGCGCTCCCGAGTTCCAGAACCTGGTCGAGATCCTGACGCGAACGTTCGGAATGGCGAAGGGCGAGGAAACCGCGTCCACCAGCCGCTGGTTGCCGCTCGCGGGCGTTGGCTGTGCCCGCTCCTCTACATAGAGGCTGGAATGGAACCTCGCGGTCAATCCCGGCCGCGTAACCCGGACCGAGATCTGGCGGAACCGCGGCTCTCCGCGCGCGCCCTTTGCGGCGGACGCCGCCGGCTTGTAGCCGATCGAATAATACCCGGTCTGGTCGTTCATCACCCGGGCCATGGCGCCCGCGATGTCGTTTTCATCCTTGATAGAGATACCGCCTGTCCGTTTCGCGATCTCGGCAAGCTCCGCCTGGCTGTTCACGAGTTCCGCTTGCCTCGCATCCATACAAGGGTCCACTCCGCGGGAGTGTCCGTATTCGGCTCCCGCACTTAGCGAGATCAGTCCGCGTGGATCGACGGTACTCACGGCTACGCCGGAGCGGTTGGCATGGTTCAGAAAGGCCTCGTACGCGTCCTTCAGGGCTTCATTCACATCGCCGAGGCCCTGCCCGCGCATCAAGGGCACGGCTTCGGAAAACAGCAGGATCGACTTGCGGCCCGGCAGTTCCCGCAAACCGTCCACAACCCGGCGGAACGCGGATACGCTCAGGCGGCCATAATAATCGGAGCGCATATCGTTGATCCGCTCCGTACAGGGATCCGCTCGCGGGTCCGAGGCGCAACTCTGGCGGCCCAGCCATGCATCTTCATCCAGAGTCCCGCCCGTGGGCGCCGCGAGCCTGTGGTTGTACCAGACGCAACTGAAGTCGTCGTCCTGAACTCCGGGCCGGTGATTTGGGATGGAGCGGAACCTGGCCAGGGCCGCGCGCAGCACCCGTTTGTCCCCGGTGAGTTGTTGCAGCCCCCCGAGCCTCCCGCTCGTAGTTATAAGCGCGACGAGATCGCCGGGCTGGACCTCTTCATCGACGAATCGTTCGAAGGCGCGATGCACGCTCGCGAAGCTCTCTTCACTCAATCCCAGGTCGTCCACAACTACGGCAATGGTGCGATTCGCCTGGCCGGGCGCCAGCCGCGCCGGAGCGATCGGTGGAGGTGTCAAGCCGTGCTGCCCGGCGGTGACAACCGGTGCGGGGAGTGAAGACGCCCCCCGCGATAAAAGAGAAGTTGCTAATGCGCCGCGTTTTGCCATTTTCGAGGACCTCGAAATCCGCGGGTTCCAAATTGGCGACATGATTCCCTTTTCGATCGGTGACAACCACGTCCAACTGGACCAGGTCCACGTTCACGCGTGCGAGCGGCTCTTGCGCCAGGCCCGCCGCGCGAGCAAGAAGTAATGCCGCCGAGAAGATGAGACGTGTCAACGCGCCCTGCCTTTTTCCCGAATCATCAGGTCCTTCCGGGCGACCGTTCCCTGACGGTCGCGGCTCTGAAACGCGGCATGACGCATCATATCGTCGAGTCAGCGGTTGCTTAACATGTGGCCCTTATTGATTGGCGGCCAGATGGCGGCCGGTTTCCAGGAGATCGGGCCAGCGGTTATCGTTGCAGCGCTTTCATTGGATCACGGTGATCCGGCGGCGGCCGAGCGCCGCAGACGCTGCGCTTGCTCTGCGACTTATTTCTTTTTGCCCTGGGCGGCTACGGCATCCATGGCGGCTTTCACTTTCTCGGGGTCGCCGAGATAGTAGTGGCGGAGCGGCTGGAGATTGTCGTCCAGCTCATAGACCAGGGGCATGCCGGTTGGGATGTTGAGCTCGACGATATCGGACTCGGAAACCTGGTCGAGGTACTTGACCAGGGCGCGGAGGCTGTTGCCGTGGGCGGCGATGAGCACGTTTTGGCCGCTTTGAATGGCCGGGGCGATGGTATCGTGCCAGAGGGGCAGGAAGCGCGCCACCGTATCCTTGAGGCACTCGGTGAGCGGCAGCTCGGCCGGGGTCAGACTTTGGTAGCGGGGGTCGCGGCCGGGGTAGCGTTCGTCGTCGGGGGTCAACACGGGCGGCGGGACGTCGTAGCTGCGACGCCAGATTTTGACCTGGGCTTCGCCGAACTTAGCCGCGGTTTCGGCCTTGTTCAAGCCTTGCAGGGCACCGTAATGGCGCTCGTTCAGGCGCCAGGAGCGGTACACCGGGATCCACATCAGGTCCATCTCATCCAGCACCGTCCACAGGGTGCGGATGGCGCGCTTGAGCACCGACGTGTAGGCCACGTCGAAGTGGTACCCTTCGGCCTTCAGCACGCGGCCGCCTTCGCGCGCTTCCTCCATGCCTTTGGCGGAAAGATCCACGTCGGTCCAACCGGTAAAGCGATTCTCCTTGTTCCACTGGCTTTCGCCGTGACGCACCAGAACCAGTTTCCTCATTTGCACAAGGCCTTTCGTCGTACGATTTCCAGGATATCGGTCAAGTATGGTTTCCTGCTCAGAACTTCGATCGCCGGTAATTCACGCCACCACCACGATTCCGGTCTCGGTGACATGGTAACCCTTGGCGCGGTCGGCATCTGCATCGAAGCCGATGACGCTCGATTCCGGGATCTTCACGCCAGTATCGATAATGGCCCGGCGCACGCGGCTGTTGCGGCCAATGTCGGCGTCGGGCAACAGAATGGAATAATCCACTTCGCAGTAGCTGTTGATGCGCACTCCGGGGCAGAGGACACTATGGAGCACGCGGCCGCCGGAGATGATGCAGCCGCCGCTCACCACCGAATCCACGGCCACACCCATGCGGCGGCCCTCCTGGGCAAAGACGAACTTGGCCGGCGGGCGGGGCGTGGCGTTGGTACGGATGGGCCAGCGGGCATCGTAGAGGTTGAATTCGGGCACCACGTCCACTAGGTCCATGTTGGCTTCATAGTAGGCGTCGAGCGTACCGACGTCGCGCCAATAACGCGATTGCTTGGCGCCGATGTCATGGAAATCGTAAGCCACGATGCGCAGCCGGTCGAGGTTGTGGGGAAGCACGTCGCGAGCGAAATCGTGGCTGGAAGCGGGGTCCTCGGCATCGGCGTGGAGCAGTTCCAGCAAGACCGGCGTCTCGAAAATGTAGATGCCCATGGAGGCGGCGATCATGCCCGGGTTAAAAGGGGAACGCTGCGGATTACCGTGCTGGGGTTTTTCCTCGAAGCCCACCACGCGGCTGTCCTCATCGATCTGGCAGACGCCGTAGCGGGGGGCGTCGAGCAGGGGCGCCTGGATGGTGGCAATGGTAACGTCGGCGCGGTGGGACACGTGCCAATCCAGCATCTCGCGGTAATTCATCTTGTAAATGTGGTCGCCGGAAAGGATGAGAGTCTGATCGGGTTTTTCGGCCTCGATGCTCTGAAAATTCTGGAAAACGGCGTCGGCGGTGCCCTGGTACCAGTCGTCGTGGACGCGTTTCATGGGCGAGAGGACTTCGATATACTCGCCGAGCTCCGGGGACAAAATGTTCCAGCCGCCGCGCACATGGCGGGTCAATTCCAGAGATTTGTACTGTGTTAGGATGAAGATACGACGGACGTCGGAATTGATACAGTTGGACAGCGTAAAGTCGATGATTCGATAGACCCCGCCGAATGGCACAGCCGGTTTGGCAATGTCACGCGTCAGAGGGTAAAGGCGTTCGCCGGCACCGCCCGCCAATAGAATCGCGAGGACGTTTTTGATTTCCACGTAAGTACCTGAAAATACTAAGCAACAGCGGAGGCTGGCAGGGTGCCCCGGCTAGCTCTGCGAAAATTAGACTTGACTTTATTTGTCAACAACCTATGATATCAGTACCTTCTATGCATGGTGTAGGGATTTTGGGGATTGCCATCGCCGCCAGGCGTGCCGTGGGATTGTTCCCCTTCCTTTTAGTTTTCACCGGTATAGGAATCCAGGTCTAGTTGGGAGGTGTGGTTTTTTGGCTGAAGTAAGGCTTCAAGAGGGCGAAACGTTGGAAAACGCCCTGCGCCGCTTCAAGAGGAAAGTCCAGCAAGAGGACATCATCAAGGAGGTCAAGCGACACTCCTACTATCTGAAGCCGGGCGAGAAGCTCCGGGCCAAGCAGGCGCTGGCCCGCAAAAGGAACCGGAAGAAGAATCGCCGGGAAGTGGAATAAACCTGGGGGCGGGACCGCGAGTCCCGCCGCCTTATCCGACAATGGTTTAGGTCGAGTACGGGGCACAGTTGCTATGCCGGAGTTTCAGGACCGCGTTCTGAAATGCGCCGATTGCGGCGCGGAATTTGTTTTCACAGCGGGAGAGCAGCACTTCTTCCACGACAAGAACTTTAAGAACGAGCCCAAGCGGTGCAAGGCCTGCAAGGTCAAACGCCAGGGAAACGGCGGCGGGGGCGGTTTCACCAAGTCGGAAACCATGACCACCTGCTCCCAGTGCGGGCGAGAGACCACGGTACCGTTCAGGCCCACCCAGGGCCGGCCGGTATATTGCCGGGAATGTTTCCAGAGCCGGAAGGCGTCGGCCGTCACGGCCGGGCAGTAGCCAAGGGGCACCATTGAAATCCCGTTTGGACAAGGGAAGGGCGGGAAACAGAAGTTGGCCTTCCGCCTGTTTGGGTATCGGTGTGCGGAATGCGCCTGCATTTGTCGTTGGGCCGGCAGTCTTGCCCGTTCGCTGCCCTTCAGACGGCACTCGCCACGCACGTACTGCCCGACAGATCCAATCGAGGCAGCGTCAACCCGAGAACGGGCAGACGGTACTCAAAAGTTACGGCGGACTCCCTTGACGAAATGAAAGATTACGCTAGGACGTTGGGATTGAATGAACTAAAGACCGGAATTATTGCCAGACCTGCGCGCCACGTGGTTGGGCCAGTAGATTTTCGTGTTCTTTCTGGTCATTTGCCTTCCTTTCTGATCGTCGGAGGGTCGCGCGACCAGCCTGAAAGCAACGGCTGAGCCGCCGCATTCTGAAAGAGCTTGCAGTTGATGATGCCATCGCTCCCGAAATCTGGGCGTTTGAGGTTGCCAATAGCATCTTCGTTTCGTTCAGCAAACGCAAGCGAATCTCGGAGCAGCAGATCGGCGAGTATCCTGGTCTTCTCAGGGCGTTGCCGATCCGCGTCGAGCCACAAACGCTCTGGTCCAACCTCGGATTAGAGTCCCTGGCACGCCGCCAGAATCTAACCGCGTACGACGCGGCCTATCTGGACCTGGCGTTGCGTACCAACTTGCCCCTCGCGACCTCCGACGGCCCGCTCCGGTAGGCCGCGGTCGGCGCGGGCATCGTGGTTCTGACTGAAAGTGTTGAGATTGGCCGCCTGCCGTTACCCCTTGCGGCGCGCGGTGGCCCATTCCGGTTTCACTACCTGGCGGGCGCGGCCAAGAGCCAAGGCATCGGCGGGCACCTTGTCGGTGATGACCGAGCCGGCGGCCAGGTAGGCGCCATCGCCGATTTCGAGCGGCGCCACCAGGGTGGAATTGCTGCCCACAAAGGCGCCTTTGCCGACGGCGGTCGGGTGCTTGCGCTTGCCGTCGTAGTTACAGGTGATGGTGCCGGCGCCGATATTGGCTTCCTCTCCGATTTGGGCATCGCCCAGGTAGGCCAGGTGTCCGGCCTTGGCGCCGGCGCCGAAGCTGGTTTTTTTCAGCTCCACGAAATTCCCGATATGGGCGCCAGGGCCGACTTCGTTGTCCATGCGGAGCCGCGCGAACGGTCCCACGCTGGCGCCGGCGCCGATGCGGGAGGTTTGAACCACGGTGTAAGCTCCAATCTCGACTCCGTCCGCCAGCACGCTGTCGCGCAAGATGGCGCCGGTGCCGATGCGGCAGTTTTCGCCGATCGACGTTGTACCCAGGATACGGGCAAAGGGCTCGAGGACCGTATCCATGCCGATGTGTACGCCAGCGTCGATGGATACGGTTTCAGGCTTCTCGATGGTCACCCCTTCGATCATCCAATGCTGGGCCGTGCGCTGGCGCAAGAGCCGGTCCGCCTCGGCCAGCTCGACGCGGTTGTTGATGCCCAGGCATTCGCGCGGGTCTTCGATTTGCATGGCCAGCATGGAATGGCCGGCCCGATTGAGAATCTCCGCCATGTCGGTCAGGTAATACTCGTGGGCGGGATTGTCAGGGCGGATTTCGTCCACGTGGCGCCAGAACAGATCGGCGCGATAGCAATAAATGCCCATGTTGGCCTCGCGGATGGCGAGCTGCTCCGCGGTAGCGGCCTTTTGCTCGACGACCGCGATCACGTGGTTCGACACCCCGCGCAGCACGCGGCCATAGCCGGTGGCGTCTTCCATGATGGCGGAAAGCAGCACGCCGGCGGCATTGCCGGCGGCGGCGGCGCCGATCAGCCGGCGTAGGGTAGCGGCGCGCAACAGCGGGCCATCGCCATAGACCACTACCAGCCAGCCGTCGAGCCCCGACAGGGCTTCTCGCGCCACTAGCAGCGCGTGGCCGGTGCCCTTCTGTTCTTCTTGCCTGATGAAACCGATTCCGGGCGTGCGCACGGCGGCCCGCACGGCATCGGCCTGATGGCCCACCACTACGAAGATTCTCTCGGGCGGCGCCAGCTCGAGCGCGGTGGCAACCACCTGCTCGATCAAGGTGCGGCCACCGGCGCTATGAAGCACCTTGGCCTTGCGCGATTTCATGCGGGTACCCAGCCCCGCCGCCAGAATCACTACGGTTACGGGAGTCTCCATGGTTTCCATTATGGCTGGTCGCGGTGGCGCCGGCCCTCCTGTGCCAGCCGCAGTACTACTGCGGCGGTTGCCGCCGGGTCGTGGCGCACTTTGCCCGCGACCTGTGCCAGGTTGCCCGCCATCACCTTTAGCCCCAGCCGGTACAGAGCGTCGATATCGTTATCCACAGGCAGAGCCTCCTGGCGGGCGTAACGGCGCTTGGCGGCCAAAGGGATGGGCCGGATGTTCACCACGGCATAGTCCAGGAACTTGCCGCGGGCGTGGCGATTGATGGCGCGGATGTGATCCGAAGCAGTGAATCTGGTGGTTTCGCCGGGCTGCCACATCAGGTTGACGAAATACGCCTTCACGGCAGGTGACGAGCGAATGGCGGCGGGAATACCATCCACCAGGAGGTTGGGAATGACGCTGGTGAACAGCGAGCCCGGCCCGAGGGTAATCACGTCGGCTTCGGCAATGGCGTTGAGGGCGGCTTCGAGCGGCCGCGCTTTCGGCGGGACCAGGCGCACCCGGCCGATGAGCTGCCGGCTGCGGCTGATGCGCGTCTCGCCTTTTACCCTCGCGCCGCCGGCGAGAGTGGCTTCCAGGGCTACGTTGGCGGCCGTGGAGGGAAAAATCCGGCCGGCGATTTTCAACACTTCCGAAGAAGCCGCGACGGCCTCCGTAAAGTCCCCCATTACCTGCGTAAGAGCCATCAGAAACAGGTTGCCGAAGCTATGGCCCTTCAGCCCCCGGCCGGCGGAAAAACGATATTGAAACAGTCGCGCCAACAAGGCCGAATCCTCGCTCAACGCCACCATGCAGTTGCGGATGTCGCCCGGCGGCAGGACGTCGAACTCGCGGCGCAGCCGCCCGGAGCTGCCGCCATCGTCGGTCACGGTGACGATGGCGGTGATATCCAGGACGGGCTGGGAAGCGCCCGCCGGCCGGGCGTACTGCTTGAGCCCGAGCAGCAGGGCGGACAGGCCGGTGCCGCCACCGATTGCGACCACGCGCAGAGGAGGTTGATTTTTCATGTTGAAGCCTTCGGCCGTCGGCGTTCAGCGCACTACGGCCGCGCCGGTCCGGCTGAGGGCGGACCGCATGAGCGCCGAAAGCTCGGCGCCAATTACCAGCTCTTTCTTTCAGGATAGAGCAAGCTCTCGAAGCGCGGTTGGCCGGCTAGCGGCGCCAGGTCGGCGTCCTGGCGCGCGATCAGGCGGTTGCGAGGCTCGATTTCGATGGCGCGTTTGAGGTTCTCGTAAGCACGATCCAGATCGCCGGAAAGGGCTTGCGCCAGTCCCAATGCGTAGTGGATGTGGTCGGCGTTGGGCGCCATGGCGAGAGCCTTGTTCAGGCTCTCTCGGGCTTCGGCGATCTTTCCGGTGTTGAACAGTGCCACACCGTAATTGTAGAAATCCTCCGCCGATACGAGGGCCGGGCCTTGCCGTTCCAGGCGCCGCGCGCACATCTCGGCGTGAAGTTGCGCCCGGTGAGCGACGTCGCGTTCCGGACCGCGGGCGGCTTGCTCGAACAGCACCTTGGCTTCGCCGAAAGAGCGCGCGTGAAACCGCTTGCTGGCCGCCTCAAACGCCGCCAGTTGTTTTTGCGGGGTCCACACGCCGTCGTCGGCGCCGCCGCTTTCGGCTTGGTCCGGCGCTTTTGGGGATGGCGCAGCCGGTAATGGAGGCGCTCGCCTTTCGTCGACCTTCTCGTCGGTCCTGGACGCCGGTGTCTTCTTTTTCTCAGCCATCTCACGCCTGCCTGGCACTGAGGACGTTTAGCTCTTATAACAGAACGTGCCCATGGGACGCAACCTTTCCCGGCTGAAGCTTTCCCGGCTGAACGATCGGGCGCCACGATGCACGACTCTTCCGGTAGCCTCCTCCGGCGCGACAAGCCCGCGTCGCCACGCTAAAATCTGCGGTGATGCCTTATACGACTACAACCTTCGGAGAAATCATGCTGCGCCTGAACCCCCCGGGTTTCGAGCGCTTCCTGCAAACGCCGGCGTTCGTGGCGACCTTTGGCGGGGGAGAAGCCAACGTGGCCGTGTCCCTGGCGCAACTGGGGCTGCCGGCGCGATATGTGACCGCATTGCCCGCGCAGAACCCGATAGCCGATGCCGCGATCGCCGAATTGCGGCGTTTCGGAGTGGACACCTCGGCCATCGCGCGCACCAAGGGGCGGGTGGGCATTTACTATCTGGAAGCCGGCGCCAACCAGCGGGCCTCCAAGGTAGTCTACGACCGCGATTACAGCGCCATCGCTCTGGCCAAACCGGGCGACATCGATTGGGAGCGCGCCTTTGACGGAGCCGGCTGGTTCCACATCAGCGGCATCAGCCCCGCCATCAGCGCCACCTGCGCCGCGCTGTCGCTTGAAGCCGCCGCCGCCGCGCGTGCCCGGGGCGTGAAGGTCTCCTGCGATCTGAACTACCGCAAGAACCTGTGGAAGTGGGGTAAGCCGGCGGTGGAGGTGATGCGCGAGCTGGTAGCCTTGGCGGACATCATTGTCGCCAACGAGGAAGACGTGCAGATGACCCTGGGGCTGGAGGTCGATGTCGACGTCCAGTCGGGAGAACTGGATTACGCCCAATACCAGAGCCTGACCAACATGGTGCTCAGCGACTACCCGAAACTGGAAGCCGTCGCCATCACCTTGCGCGAGTCCCGCAGCGCCTCGGAGAACGGCTGGTCCGCCTGCCTCAACGACAGGCACGAGTTCATGCTCAGCCGCCACTACGACATCACTCACATCGTGGATCGCGTGGGTGCCGGCGACAGTTTCGCGGCGGGCCTGATCTACGGCTACCAGACGCTCGCGACGCACCGCGAGGCGCTGGAATTCGCGGTGGCCGCCAGTTGTCTCAAGCATTCCGTGGTGGGCGATTTCAGCCGCATCTCGGCGGATGAAGTCCAGGCCCTGATGAAGGGCGGCGGGTCGGGACGGGTGCAGAGGTAGGCGAGCCCGGGGCGCGCTTCGCGTCCAGGCGGCAGGATTTTGCCGCTCTTGCCGAGATCCCGCCCCTCGGGCCTCACCCTTGATCGCCAAGTGCTTGCCGTTGCCGGCCGCCATGATGGGCGGCAAAGTGCATGGTAGGCGATGTCGCGGCCAGTCGGGTTGTTTTGGATTCGGCCGCATCGACCATTATGAATATCGCTAAGATCGTCACCGTCGCCGTGCTCGCGGCCTCGTTTGCGAGTCCCTCATTTGCCGGAGATGGGCCGGGCGCCGGAGCGGGCATCCAACAAGAGAAAGCTGCCACGGAGAAGTCCGGCGAGGCCTCTCTCACAAAAAAGACGCCCTCAAAGGCAGTGTCCACGGGGCTGGTCGCTGTGAATGCAAACTCCGAAGTGTTTGAAGACATCACCATCGCAGCCGGCCAGACGTATTCGATGGACTCGACGTTGGACTATACTTCCGCGGCTACCGTGGCGGTCACGATGGAATGTGTGGCGTGTACCACCGCGGCCACCTCGCTCGGCAGCTCGGGGTTGGTGCTGCAGGCTCGCTGGGCGGTTCCGGGCGCTGAGTTCTTCGTGACGGCGGAGAGCAAAGCCGCGACGGCGTTCAGCTACTGGGACGCGGGCAGCGTTTTGTTTAACGTTTACGGCACCCAGTTCCGGCTGGTGCTTCAAAACAAGGGGAGCGCTTCCATCACAATCGACCAGATCACGCTCTTCCAGCATAGTCAGTGACGGACTCCGGAGTTCACGAGCAGCGTTGAAAGCGTGCGTCCAGATGAGCAGCGGCAGCTTCGTTAGACGCTCGGCGTGGTCACGGTCCTCCTCCTCACGGCCGCTTCGGCACGTACTCGAAAACCGTCCACGCGGAAGTGGAAGGGCCGCAGCCGGCGACGGAAAACACGGGACGCCAGGCGGTTGGGCAGCTTCGCAGCATCTCGGCCATGACGCGCTCATGGAGGCGCAACTCGGTTAGCGGGCGATCCTCCCAGAGGATCAGGCTCACCGGGTTCCGCCCAAGGTAATCCATCATTTCTTTGGGGGAGTGAACCCGGGGCGAGTAATCGCCGCCGAACCAGCTCTGGGAAGAGAAAGCCTTATTGGGACGGACCAATTGATAGGCGGGATTGCGCGACCCCAGCCAGGCGAACTCGGCGATGAAGGGGCCCTCCAGGTTGGACGGCACCATGATCCTCCGGCCCTGCCAGCGCGGGTCGCCGACCACGGCTTTCACCACCGCCTCCACCGGATACCGGGCGGGCCGGGGAAAGTGGCCCCATTCGAGCACCGAGAACGCCAAAGTGCCGGTGACAAGACACGCCACGGCGACGCGCTTGGGGCCGTCCGAAATCCCGGATAGAAGGGCCGTCCAGCCGTTAATAGACAGAACCAGCAATGCCGCGGCAACCGCCAGCAGGTAGCGCGTTTCGCCGGGACCGACTGGAGAAATCACCAGGAACGCCACGGATCCGGCCGCTAGCAGAACGGCCCCCAAGTCCTCGTCCCCCCAACGCGAGCGGAACAGAAGCAGAAGCACCAGCCCCGTCACCAAAAGCGGCAGCAGAGATGCCGGAAACATGTAAAACAAGCCACTCAGGAACGCTAGCACCCGTTCGGAATTAAGAGAGCGATGGCCGGGCGGCAAGCCGTAAGTCGCCAGCCGGGCAGTCCACCAGGCCCAGGGGCCAACCAACGCCGCGACGATCACCGGCTGCAACCAGAACGCCGGTTTGCGCCACCAGTTCAGTCGCCGCGAGAAGAGCGCGAGAGCGAATGGCAAAGCGCACAAGTAAAGCGCGCTGTATTTGGAGAGTACTGCCGCGGCGCAGGCCACTCCGCACAGGGCTCCGGTCGCGAGCGACGGGTTTCGCAGCAAACGCAGCGACAGAAACAACACCACCAGGGCGAGAAAGGAAGTGACATGGTCGACCATCACCATGGTGATGTATTGCTGGACCTGCGGAAGACTGAGGTAAAGCAGGCCGGCACAGAAACCCACCTCTGCTCCCGCACGCCGCCGCACCAGCGCAAACAGGAGCCAGGCGGAACCGGCCGCGCAAACCGCCGGGACGATCAATGCCTGCCAGCGGCCCACCCCCGCCAGCAGAAACCAGGTGCCCGTCACGGCGTAGAATAGCGGCGGCCAATAGCCCACGGCAAAGTAGGGGTAGTGATCGTAATACTGCCGCGCGAACGCTATTGGCTGCAGAAGCCGGCCGGAGAGTACCCAGTCGTGGAACATGACGCTGCCGACGAAGTGCGCCGGCTCGTCCGGGTAGGCCACAAATGGCATGTGCCACGCCCCGGCGGCGGTGTCCAGCAGAAGGCAGAACGCCAGGTAGGCCAACCCCGCGGCGGTTGGGACCAATAGCCGTTTCCAGCCGGACAGTTCGCTGCGCTGGCCGCTCACTGCCCGCCCTGGAGGCCAGCCTGCCGATCCGGGGTGGTCGCCTCTTCGTGATACTCGGTTTCGGTGTTCACGTCCCAAAGATTGCTCTTATCGGTGATGCCCGCCACGATATTGTCCACGGCCATCATGGCGGTCAGCATGGAATGATCCTGGTTATTGTAACGGTGCATGCCGTTCCGGCCGATCAGAAACAGGTTCTCATAGTGGTCCGTATACTGGCGGATATCCGAAAAACGGTCATAGGTGCCGAAGTAAGCCGGATAGGTTTTCTCCACGCGCAGCACCACCGCGTCGAGCACTTCGCCGGCGTCGATGATACCGATCCTGCTCAACTCCTCTTTGGCCAGCGCCACCATCGGCTCATCTGGCAACTTCCACAATTCGTCGGTCTGGTTGCAGAAGTATTCCAGCCCCAGCCAAACCGTGGAGGGGTCCGCCACCATGAACGGGCTCCAGTTGTTGAAGACCTGGAGCCGGCCCAGCAACACGTCCGGCTCCTGAATGTAGATCCAGTTATCGCTGATCAGTTTCCGCCCCCGCGGTGTGCCGTCGTGGATCTTCAGCGAGCGCAGCAGCAGCCCCACGGTGATGAAATCTCGATAAACCAGGCCGTCCGACACGGCTAGCACTTCGGCTGGCGGAGGCGTGTCGAAAGAGCGCATCAATTCCTGGATCGGCGCGGTGGAGAAGAAGTAATCGCCGCCGAAGCTGCGCCGCTCGCCGGTCTCTTCCGACACAGCTTCGACAGCCGTCACCCGCCAGCCGTCGGTTCTGACCCGGTCGGCCCGCCAGCCGCACTGGATTTCGCCGCCCAGTTCCCGCACCCGCCGCGCAACTTCCTCCCACATCTGCCCAGGGCCGAACTTAGGGTAGAGGAATTGCTCGATCAGCGAAGTCTCCGTGCCTTTATGATTGAGCGCGCCCTCGACTTTCCGCGGAAAGGCCTTGCGAAAGGCATGCGCCAGAGCGGCCCGGATGGACAGCCCCTTGATGCGCTGGGCGCCCCATTCGGCGCTGATCTTGTCACAGGGGACGCCCCATACCTTTTCGGTGTAGCTCTTGAAAAACGTGAGGTAGAGCTCTTTGCCGAAACGGTTGATGAAAAATTGTTCCAGCGTGCGTTCGTCGGGGAGGGGCCGAAGCGCGCTCTTCACGTAACTGAGCCCGATCTTCGCCGTGCGCCACGCCCCTAGCTTGACCAGCGTATCCTTACTCAGACTGATGGGGTAATCAAAGAAGCGGCGCAGATAGTAAATGCGCGACTTACGCGGGCGCAGCAGCATGACCCGGTCTTCGCGCGCCGGGTCGGGCCCGGCCGGAGCCGCGTCCACGCTCCGTTCCATGCCGCGATACCGGATGGCCTCGGCGCCGTTCCGGCCGCCCTCGAGCGGCAGCATCTGCAGCCACCAGCGCATGACCCGGTCCACTTTGGAAAAAAACCGGTGGCCGCCGATATCGATCCGGTTCCCCTTGTAGTTGACGGTGCGGGAAATACCGCCCATCTCCCGGCTCCTCTCAAGCACGATGGGCCGGATACCGGCTCGGGTGGATAGTTCGTAAGCGGCGGTCAGTCCCGCCGGACCCGCTCCAATGACGACGGCCTGCTTCATGCCCTGAAGATCCCGAGTAGAGCGCCGAACGGCGGACCGAACGGACGCAACCGAGCCACGCTCAAAATTGCCATCGATTTAGAAATTATACCCTCATGACTCGCCACGCCCTCTTGCTAAAGCGCCGCGTCCGGTTCCAGGACGGCGATTTTCGGTGCCGGGGCGGATGGGTTCGTACATCGGGGTTCCCTTTCTGCGTCGCCACGGGGCGAAGTTGTGCGAGAATTGCGGACGAGATGGGAACCCGTACAGGACGTCGGAGAGCCGCTCGTCGCCGCGGTTTCCGCATCTCTCGTATTCGGCCGGATGTCGCCATATTCCTGCTTGCCGTTGCCGTTCGTGGACTTCTGCTTTCTGGTGTGCCAGCGGTCGATTTTCTCTACGGGCGTTTGACAGAGCGTGGTCTTGTTTCGGGAGAAGAGGGAATCAACGTTGCCGTCGCACTCAGCCGGAAGGGTGAATTTGCCGACCCTTTCGGCCGAGCCACTGGTCCAACGGCGCACCTCCCTCCCGCATTTCCGGTGGTGACGGCGGCTGTGTTTAGGATCTTCGGGTACGGACGCGCCGCCGCGGCAGTCCGCAACGGAATTGTCATCGTGGGCGTAGGGCTCGTCTACGCCTCCCTTCCCGCGGCCTCGGCGGCTCTTGGCATTGGCGCCAATGCGGGGCTCGTCGCGGGATTCGGGGCGGCGGCCTTTCCCGCGTTTCGATCGAGCGAAGTGTTTCGGGGTCGCGACGAGTGGGCGGCGGCACTCCTCCTGTTGTGGTTGACGGTCCTGCTGTGCCGGGTTTCGGGCCATTCAGGCGCTCGCATCCGGGATGCATGTGTCTTTGGGCTGGGTTGGGGGTTGCTCCTGTACATTCAGCCTTCGGTCGCAACGCTGCTCCCGGTTCAGGCCGCTATCTGCCTTGTGTATTCGGGCCGAAGCGCGCTCAAAAAACGTCTTGCTCAGGGGCTGATTGCGGCGGCGATCGTCGTCGCGATGCTTGCCCCCTGGACCATCCGAAACCGCCTCACCATGGGAGCCTGGTTGTTCATGCGCGACAATTTCGGTCTTGAGCTTCACGTTTCGAATGGCGACGGCGCCCAGCCATCCCAACAAGTCAATCAGAGCATCGGGTGGTATGACAAGGTCCATCCGATGTACTCCGCGGCAGCGACGGACGAGATTCGCCGGGTTGGCGAGGTGAATTTCAACCGGAAGCTCCTGGGTGAATCGCTGTCTTGGATCGCGGCCCATCCCGGCCGTTTCCGCGACCTGACTCTGGCTCGTATCGCTCTTTTCTGGACCGATGTTCCGTCCAACCGTTTGGCCTTTCTAGTCCGGCTGCTCTGGTCTCTCTTCGCGTGGCTTGGGCTCTTTCTCATGTGGCGGGCCGGACATCGGCTACCATCACTGTTGCTGACTTCCATACTCGCTTTTTACCCTCTAACGTACTATCTCGTCCAGTATTCCACCCGTTATGTCCTCGTGATTTGCTTCGCTATCTTCCTGCCAGCGGGGTTCGCGGTGGAGCGGTGCTGTGCCATACTGTGGGAACATACGAAACCCTCTCGGCCAGTTAGCGAACTGACCTCATGATCCCTGTCTCTCATAGGCGGATCGATGAAAGGGTAGTGTGATACCATCTGACAAAATAGGATCTCGGCTTCGTCCACTCAAATGATGCAAGTGCAAGTGTCTTCCATTCAATCCGCGGAGCGATGCAAGCTGCCCCCTGCCGCAATAAGCCGGTGGCGAAGGTACCTGAATCGGCTGCTTGCACGGGAGTTGAACGCTCTGGTCCGGTACTACGATCGGGTCATCCAGTGGCTGCCTCGTGAAAACGACTCCGGGGCGCTCCTGGCTGAAATCGATAACCCGCGTAAAGAGGTGATTGACGATGGCGAGTCCTTCCCCGATCTGGCATCCGAAGACGAGTTGCGCACCGCCATCCTGATCAACGGAACCTTCAATCACCACGTGGACATTCAAGGGCTGCTGTTGCCGCTGAAGGCCCGGTTGTCGCGCACCTCGCGTGTTTTGGTGGTTCTCTACAACCCTTACCTTCGCGGGTTGTACAGGTTAGCTAATCAGCTGGGCATTCGACGCGGCGAACTCCCCAGCACCTTCATTACGCGCGTCGACCTTGAGAATATTGCCGAGATTTCGGGCTTCCGGATTGTTCGCCAGCGGCATGTCGGGTACTGCCCCTGGCGTCTGTTCGGCATAGGCGATCTCGTGAACCGCCTTATGCCAGCGCTCCCGATGTTGCGCTGGTTTGCCTTTACCGACGTCGCGGTGCTCCGTCCCGTCATGCCGAAGATACCGGCTGGTATTTCGTGCGTAATTCCCGCCCGCAACGAACGGGGCAATATTGAGAACGCACTGAAACGCATGCCCGACCTGGGCTGTCCGGTGGAAGTGATCTTCGTCGAGGGACATTCCACCGACGACACCTGGGCCGAGATTCTGCGAGTGGCCGAACTCTATCGCGGGCAATTTCGCATCCAGGCTCTGCAACAGACGGGCAAAGGCAAGGCCGACGCCGTTCGCTTCGGGTTCGCGCACGCCAATGAGCCGTTGCTGACCATTCTCGATGCCGATCTCACCATGCCCCCCGAGATGCTCGGGCGCTTTTTCCGGGCATACTGCGAAGGCCGGGGAGACTTCATTAACGGATCGCGCCTGGTCTATCCAATGGAGGGCGACGCCATGCGCTTCCTCAACCGCTTAGGTAACATTTTCTTTGCTAAATGCCTGAGCTGGATACTGGACATGCGTCTCGGAGACTCGCTCTGCGGCACGAAGATGGTGACGCGGGCCGATTATCGGCGCATTCTCGCCTGGCGTCGCGATTTCGGCGACTTCGACCCGTTTGGGGATTTCGAATTGCTATTCCCGGCGGCTGTCCTGGGGCTGGGGACGGTGGACATCCCGGTACGGTACATGGCGCGCCGCTACGGCAGCACCAACATCAGCCGGTTCCGGCATGGATTTCAGTTGTTGAGAATGACTTATATCGGGTTCCTCCGGATCAAGCTGGGAGTTGAAAGGCATGGACACTCTCGATAGCCCGGACCGGGTCGCCGAGCTCCGCGCCGTCATCGACGCTAAGCCGGCGTTGAAACGGTTCTACGCGGAAATATATGCCCGGTACGCCGCCTCGCTGGCGATGTGCCCGCAGGGGGGCCTCGCGGTGGAACTTGGCTCCGGCGGCGGTTTCGCGCAGCGAGTTGTTCCGGAATTGGTTACCACCGACGTTTTGCCCTATGATGGGGTAGACCGCGTGGTGGATGCAACCCGCATGCCCTTCGCAAATCGTTCGGTGCGGTTTTTCGGCATGCTGAACGTTTTTCACCATATCCCCGATGTCGCGGCTTTTCTGCGGGAGGCCGGGCGTTGTCTGATGCCCGGCGGGCGCCTCCTGTTGATCGACCAGCATCCCGGTTGGATCGCGAAGCCTGTGTTACGGTTCCTTCATCACGAGCCATTTCGCCCGGATGCGACGGTTTGGCAATTTGAAAGCACCGGACCGCTGAGCGGCGCTAATGGCGCGCTTGCGTGGGTTGTTTTTGTTCGAGACCGCGCCCAGTTCATCCAGCAGTTCCCGGACCTCGAACTCCTCCAATATCGACCCTTTGCTCCGTTGACATATTGGTTATCGGGAGGGCTGAAACCCTGGCACTTGCTGCCTTCCGCGGCCTATGACATAGTCGCCGCCATAGATCGGGCGCTACTCCGCATTTCCATCCAATTCGGCAGTTTCGTCGAGATCGAAGTCGTTCGGCGATGACTTCATCGCGCCGCTAGCTCGTCTGTCTTCCGCGGTTCACCAGCCGAGACGGGGCGGTGGAACGACGAGCGGACAAAATGCGCCTGCAGGTTTCGCATCGGGAGGCGACGCCGCGGATCGAGTGCGCTCAGGCCGGTCGATCGGTCACAATCGTGGCTCAGCCGTGGTCCCCGTAGATTGCGGTTGCTTCCTTTCCCAGATCTTAGCCGCCCAATACCCCGGGTCAACCCGCTGATAATCCCCGAATGTTCGAACCACGCGAAAATTCCGCTCCAACCACTGATAGACCTGCTGGTTGTAGTCGATGCCGAACGTGGGCATGTTGTATTCGGGCGCGCTTCTGTTGGAGAGCGCGACGTACTTAACCTGCTGCCGGTCGAGTTCCTCCAGAAACCGCGACGTCACCTCCCCGGGGGGGAGGACTCCCGGCGTCAAACACCACCAGCGGCTTGGGGCCGTGGTACCGGTAAAGTAGTAAAATGCCGCTTCCTCAGGCCAGACGACAAAACTCTCCGACCGTGTCTTGGCCTGATTGAGAAAGCCGAGGGTCTCGGTGAATGCCCTTCCGGTCCAAGGGACCTCGTAGATACTCCCCCTGGGAAAGCTCACAATAAAAGACCGCGAGCGGATGCCGTCATAAGACCTCGCCGTCACAGCCATAAGTCCGCAACAGAGGAGGGCGCTCGTGCATGTCCAGAGCCTCGGCGACTTGGGTACGTGGAAGATGCCGGCCAGCATTCGTACCGCGACGAGATAGCCGACGAACACGATCGAGTCGTAGAAGATCGAGTAGCCCGCGGTCCGCATCTGGAACATCGTGCGCGAACCCAGCGCGATCCCGGCGACCAGCATCACCAGCAATGCGGCTTCATCGCCGGCCGGATCGCAGCGCCATTTTAGCAATATCCATACCAGAAGGATGCCCGAGGTGAAAACCATGCCGCGGTTGAAGTAAACGAAAGGCGCTACATCCAGGAGCAGTACCGGAACGGAGCCTCGCCCGAATTGGGATGCGTAAAGGAGCACGAGATGAACAACGGAGAGCGCGAGAGCTGCCGCCGCAACCAGAGCCGAGTTGACCCGGGAAACACTCGCAAATCGAACCAACGCCGCCGTCAGCGGCGCTCCTAGCAGTCCCGACAGCCCACACAGCACGATAGTGCCCGGAGGAGCCGCGGCTCCCGCGATGTGGGCCCAGTGGGCTCCCATCACCTTCATGAAATACGAGTCGGGCAGAATCGAAATATTGTCCCCGAACAGAAGCCTGGCACTGCCGGCCTGAATGTACCACCCGTAAACTCCGGCGGCCAACAACAGCCCCGGCGCGCAGGACGCGCTGCTCTTTGCGAATGCGCGCAACGATCGGGACCGGAGCGTCCGCACCAGAATGGCGGCGGCCACCACAACGTAAGCCGACATTCCAAACTCGATTTTTGTAATGGCCGTCAAGCCCGCGATGGATCCGGCCGCGAGCATGGTCCAGGGTTTCGGATCGACAGTGTCCCTTACCAGCAGCCAAGTCATGACAACTAACATCATGGTTGCGTATGCAGCCGGGTAGGAGTAGGGAAGCACGTAGTTGAACTCAGCTCCGTAGGTACCGCTCACCTCAAATGCCTGGATCAAACAGACAAGTCCTGCCGCAAAAGCAAGCGATACCGGCAGAAACATTCGGCTAAGGGAGTAAATCGACCAGGTTGTCACGCCAGCGATCGCAATCCCGGCCGTCTCCAAAAGCCATAAATGGATGCCAAAGGTTCGGAACAACAAAGCGTGCCAGCAGGGAATCAGCGGACCGTAGGGGTACCAAATGTCGAAGTACAGTCTCTTACCCTGGCTCAACGCCGCGGGGACATACAGTTCGCGACCGCAATCGATGACTACAGTCCCCCACTTCTGCCACGTCACGGCACAGAAAATCGCCATCAAGGCCATCAGGGCCGCACGGGCGATGCGGTCATCGTGTCCTTTGCCTGCCGTCTCCACCGGACTGCCACCTCGCAGCGCCCACGTTACCACACCTTTTCGGCCTGGCTGATTCGTACGCTCGCTGCGTGCCGTTCCGTCGGTCGCGTCCGCCGCGAGGCCGCAAGCGGGTGTGGGCCGGTTTGTGGCAATCTCGATGCAACTTTGGGCCGCCGGGCGGGATTAGGATTACTTTCGGCTGGACTGGCGATGGCGCAGGGCGCCGGTTTCATCTCCGGGCAGGTGGGTCGTTCACCTTCTCGCGCCTCGCTGCCGGGAGCTGCGCTCTGTGCGCGCAGGTTTCGGCTGCCGAAGCCGCGCCGGCGAATTCGCCTCACGTGGATACGTGCGTGTGGGGGCCGGGGCAGGCGCCGATGGCGGTGGCGGCGGGCCAGCAGGTTAGCGGAATCGTGTTTACGGCGGTGACGGGGGCTTGGCTGCAGGTTCACGTGGCCGATTCGCGGTGCCGCTCAAAACCGCCCTCAGCCTGAACGTGGCCAGCACGGTCGCCAACGCATTCGACCAAAACGGCAACCAGCTCCCGCCAAACAACGCCACCGGGTTCCAGCCCGCCGCGCCGACGGAACTGGGACCGATGGCATTCACGCTGCGCAAGAAATGAGGGGGCGACGCTGCGGTCCTCGCAGGTCCTCCTGGGCGACTGTCTCAGGACCGGGGTTCACTTCAGAGGGACCGCCCTCCAAGCCGCATTCTGTTAGCATTCAGAAATGCCCGGCATCGATCGTCGCGCCGCTAGCGTCACCTGGACAGTCGCGCTGATAGTGCTGCTGCTCTGGTTGCTCTACCAGGTGCGGAGCACGTTGTTTCTGTTCGTACTGGCCCTATTTTTCGCTTTCATGCTGGCGCCGCTGGTGGATTGGGTGAACCGGATGTTGCCGGGCAAACGGCGCTGGCGCCAGGCCGGGCTGGTGATCTCTTATGTTCTGCTGGTGGCCGCGGTTGCGGGCGCGGGAGCGGCCATCGTAACCAAGGTGGTGGAGCAGGCGACCGCGTTCGAGAACGGCGGGCTTGCCAGGCGTTTGCCCGAGCTGGTATCGACCTGGATTCAGCGCATCCCGGTGGAGCAACTCCGCGCGGAAATTGTGCAGCGGTCGGGCGAATGGGCTTCGTCGTTGCCGAAAGCCGCCCTCCGCTTCCTCTCGATGGCCAGCGGCCTCATCTATATCGTGATTGTGCCCATCCTGGCGTTTTTCTTCCTGAAAGACGGCGCCATCATTCGGCAGCAGATACTGGAGCTGGCGGAGGCAGGCCCGCAGCGCTCCGTGCTGGACGCAGTTCTGACCGACGCCCACCTGCTGCTGGCGCAGTATATCCGCGCGCTGGTAGCGCTGTCGCTGGTGGCCTTCGTTACGCAGGCGTTTTTCTTCGCGGTCGTGGGCATGCCGTACAGCGTCCTGCTGGCGGCCCTGGCCGGCATGCTGGAATTCATCCCCACCATAGGGCCGCTCACGGCGGCGCTCGTCATCCTGGCGGTAACCTGGGTCAGCGGCGGGCCACTGCTGCTGGTGGCCGGATTCCTGGCGGCATTCCGTATGTTTCAGGATTACGTGCTGTCTCCGAAACTGCTGGCGGAAGGCATGGAGATGCACCCGCTGCTGGTGCTGTTCGGCGTTTTTGCTGGTATGGAACTGGCTGGCATTCCAGGCGCGTTCCTGTCGGTTCCGGTGCTGGCGCTGGGCAGGTTAGTGGTTCGCCGCCTGCGCAAGTCGTAATTGGTCGAGCGCCGGGACGCGGCCTGCAACCGCTCCCTGGCGGTCGCGGAAAGTGGCTGCAAACATGCAGTGCCCCTAAACGATATCGTCAGGGACCGTCCGGTTCGCATGATGTAGGGCAGACTACGAGCAACGATGGTCCGCTCCACGGGACGGCGGAGTACTTAGCGCGACTCGAGCTCCTGCAAGGCGCGCGTGGCTACGGGGTCGCCGGGCCTGCGGACCAAGAGGCGCTGCATGACGTCGCGGGCCTTGTCGCGCTGGCGGAGGGAAACGTACAAACGACCCAGGTTCAGGTAGAGGGTTTCGTCGTCGGGCGCGACTTCGATGCCGTATTGAAAGGCGGCAATGGCGTCGTTAGGCTTGCCGGTGTTGATGTAGAGCACGGCCAGGTTGTTGATGGCGGAGGCATCGTCGCGGCGCACGGAAATCGCCTGTTCGAAAAGCGCGCGGGCTTCATCGGCGCGGCCGGCCTTGGCGAGCAGCAGGCCCAGCTTATTGGCGGCATCGCCGCTACGCGGATCGGCGGCGAGGGCGCGGCGGAAGAACCGTTCGGCCTCAGCAGCATTTTGCAGTTCTTGCTCGACGGCGCCGGCGTTGACCAGGACATAGGGCAGGTTGGGATCGAGGGCGAGAGCGCGCTGATAGAGTTTGAGGGCTTCGCGCGGATTGCCGGACGCCGCCTCGACACCGCCGAGATCGTTCCAGACCTCGGGTTGGGAGGCGTCGAGTTTCGCGGCGGCCTCGAGCGCCTGACGCGCGGGCGCGAGGCGATTGGCCTGCAGGTGAATGCGGCCGATGGCGAGCTGGGTTCTGGCATTGTTCGGCGAACGGAGGCGAGCTTCCTCGAGATAGGGGAGGGCCTGTTCGGGGTAGCCCGACATGAGCATGGCACCGCCGATTTTGAAATAGTCGCGAGCGGGCCTGCCGAGGAAAAAGCCGTCGAAGGGCAGGGCGCGGGCGTCCGGTATGGCCGCTTCCACGGTGCGCCAATCGGCCTCGGCGGCGGAGGCTGTCGGCGTGTCTTCGTAGACGCGGCGAACGCGGCCGGCGGCATCGATGAGCATCCAGAACGGGGTGGCGAGGTCCGTCCGGTAGTCGAACAGGTAACGGCGGAAGAGGGCGTAGGCGGCGGCGAGATCGGCGGGAGCGCTGCGCAGGTCGAGCGCTTGGGTGGGGACGCGGAATTCGGGCAGGCGCTCACCCGCGTGCAGCACGACAAGCGCCGGACCGGGGCGCTTTTCCGGCAGCGGCACGGGCTCGCGCAGCCAGGTAGTGAACAGGCGCGAGCGGTTGTCAGCCTGAATGGGCGGACCGGCGGGTATATCGATCCGCGGCCGCAGGCGCTCGGACCCGAACTCGGCTACGCCTTCGGTCACCTCATAAACGTAGCCGGCGTCGAGGGGCGGAAGATCCTGCACCAGACCGGACGGCCACACGATCCGAACTTTTTCGGTGCGCCTGGCGTCGCCAAGGCCGAAATGCAGGCGCTTGGTGTGCTGGGACAGGTATGCTGAACCGGCCACGACCCACTTCACCTGGCCGTCCACATCCACGCGGGCGCCCACCGCGTCGCGATTGGATTTGGTTCCGCGCAGGCGAAACACGACGCGCTGCCTGGCGGAGCCGCAATCGTTTTGGAAGACGCGGAGCTGCGGGCCCATGCGGCTTTTGACCGCCAGATCGAGGCAGCCGTCGCCATCGAAATCGAGCAACGCGAAGGCGCGGCTGTCTTCGGCCAGATCGATGCCGCTGATCCCGGAGAAATCGTAGAAGCGGCGGCCGCGGCGCGCGTAGAACACATTCGGCTCCGGGCCGGCCCAACTGTAGTCGCCGCGGACTAACTGGTTGATGGCGTTCCATCCATTTTCGTAGGCGGCGGAGCGGGCGGCTGTAACCGGCGACTTGGCGACGACCTGGCGGTAGAAGTAGCTCATCAGGTCGGTGCGGCTATTGTTGCTGAGCATGCCGCAGGCGATATAGATCTCGGGGGTTTTGTCGTTATCGAAATCGGAACCGTCGCAGGACCACGACCAGTGGCCCATTTCGATGGCCTCGGAATCGCCCGTGTAGGTGAACGTGCCGTCGCCTTCATTGTGAAAGAGCGAGTTGCCCTTCACGTGCCGCTGGTAGACCGCGCGCAGGGAAGGGTCCTGGACGGCGGGGCCGAAGGCGGGATCGTGGGTGATTCTCTGGCCGGTGGCGCTCCACATATTCGAAACCAGCAGGTCGGGGCGCCCATCGCCATCGTAATCGAGCCAGGCCGCGCTCATGCCGGGGCCGACGTCGTCCACTCCGGCCTGTTCGGCAACGTCGCTAAAGTGCCCGTTGGTGTTGCGGTACAGATTCTTGCGGCCGAAGTCGTTGGCGACGTAGAGGCTGGGCCAGCCGCTAGCATTGTAATCGCACCAGGCGCCGGCGAAGCTGAAGCGGTTGTTGTTGTGGTCCATGCCGGTGGCGGCGGTGACGTCCTCGAAACGGGGCGGGTCGCGATCCAGGCAATTGCGGAAAAGATAGTTGGGGGGTCCGTTGCGGGCGTCGTGATAAGGTACCGGGTACTTATACTGGGCCTCGCTCTGGAAGTAGATATAGGTGCACAGATAGAGATCGAGGCGGCCGTCGCGATCGTAATCGGCCGCCGATATGCTGGTGAACGTGCCTTGGGGCGGGGTCTGAAAGCGGAAGGCTCCCTCCACCGGTGTGAATTTCCCTTTGCCGTCGTTCAGAAAGAGCGTGGCTTCGGCGGGGCGAACGAGGACCAGGTCCTGATGGCCGGAATTTCGCAGATCGGCGAAGAGCGCGCTGGTAGTATTGTCGAGAATGTCGAGTCCGAATTCGTGGGAGACGTCGCGGAACCGGCCGTTGCCATCGTTCCTATATAGGCGGTTGGGAAGGCCTCCGGGCTGGCAGACGTAGATTTCGTCGAGCCCGTCGTTATCCACGTCGCCGACGGCGATTCCGTTCTCTCCGTAGATGTCGACGCCGGTAGCCGGGTCGAGGCGCGCGCGCCAGTACGGGACGCCTTTGGCGAGCTGCTCACGGAACGAGGCGACGCCGGCAAATGCGGCGCCGGTAACGTCCCGGAACCAGGGGCGATCACCGCTGGTCAGGGCTTCTTCAAGGGGCTCCAGGTGGGTGACGGCGCCGTCGTTCCAGGCAAATTTCCAGATGCCGACGCGATGCTCCAAGCGGCCCGCCTTGGCGCCGCGAATGTCGTAGCGGACCAGACCTCCGGGCAGAGAATAGAAGGCCGCGCGGCGGACAGCGCCCAGGGAAGCGCGCCATCTTTGCCAACCGGCGGGCGGAGCGCCGGAGCCATCGAAAACGGCGACGGCCACGTCCGGGGCGATTTTCCTATAAGCCGATGGCGCGGGGGACGCGCCAGTGCAGCCCGCCGCGAACGGCAGATCGCCGGCGGACAGGGCGGTAGCCAGGCGCATTTCAAGCTCCATGGCCGCCCTCTCCGCCGGGAATTCGTCGAACCCCGGCTCGGCGAATGCCAGCACGGGTGCGTAAGCGGGTTCCTGGCGGAAGGTGACCGGAAAGGGCGATGCGGCATGTCCGCGCGAGACGAACAATGGGGCGGCACAAACACCGAGGAAATCGCGCCGCTTCATGGGAGGGGCTTGCCTATCGCCATGGAGCCAAGTCTATCATTGGGCGCGGCGGGGCTCCTCGATGGGCTGAATGTGGTTGACTTCCAGGTCGCGGCGATCGGTTTTGGCGCCGCTGGGCCAATCGATCTCGATACGATCGATGCGGGTGGCGGTGCCCAGTCCGAAATGCAGGCGGAGGTCGCTTTGCGAAATATAGCTGCCGCCGCTGCGAACCTCGGCCGACTGCGTCATGTCGCCGGCGGTCAATCGGACCCGGGCGCCGATGGCGGAACGGTTGGAGACGGTGCCGGTGAGCTTCAACAAAACCCAGTTGCCGGGAGGGCGGGCGGCAAGGCGGAGCAGGGACGGTGCTTCGCCCTGATTGTTGCTCAGGATTTCGAGCACGCCATCGTTATCGATATCGCCTACGGCGAGGCCTCGCGCCGAATGCACGGCCGCGATTCCCGGCCCGGCCTGCGCGGAGACATCGGCGAAGCGGCCGTCGCGGAGATTGTGGTAAAGAATCGCTCGCTGGCGAAAGCGCAGGTCGGTATTTTTTCGATCGATCTCCGGAAACACGTGACCATTGACCAGAACCAGGTCGATCCAGCCATCGTTATCGAAGTCAAAGAACTGACATCCCCAGCTCACATAGCGGGTGTTGGCGCCCATCCCGGCGGCGATGGTTCGTTCCTGGAACTGGCCTTCGCCTTCATTGTTGTATAGGGTTTCGCGTTCGTCGGAAAAGTTGGTGCGGAAGATGCTTTGGCGGCCGGAGTGGTTGTAATCGCCCGCCGTCGCGCCCATGCCGGACATAGCCCTGCCGTTTTCGTCGAAGGCGACGCCGCGCAGCAACGCTTCCTCGGAGAACGTGCCGTCGTGCTGATTCATGTAGAGCAGCGAGGGCGTCTGGTCGCAAGGAACAAAGATGTCCGGCCAGCCGTCGCCGTCGAAATCGGCGACCAGCGCGGCGAGGCAGTAGCTGCGGTCGGGCGCGGCGACGCCGCTCTTCACCGAAACGTCGGTGAAGGTGCCATCGGCATTGCCGTGATAAAGAAGATTGCGGTCGAAGGGCAGGCCGCGGGGTCCGCAGTTGACGGCGAGACCGAGGTACCAGCAGTAGGCGTTGGCGCCAGGCTTAGGCGTGAAGTCGAAGCCGAACTGGAGATAGTTGGAGACGAACAGATCGAGGCGGCCGTCGCGGTCGTAGTCGAGAAAGGCGCAACCGGTGTTGTAGCGGACGCGGTCCTGAACCAGGCCGGCTTCGCGGGTGACATCGTGAAAGCGTTTGCCGCCTTCGTTGTGATAGAGGATGTTCTGGCCCCAGTAGGTGACGAACAGATCGGTATAGCCGTCGTTGTCGTAGTCGCCGGCGCAGACGCCCTGGGCCCAGCCGGTGCGGGTAATTCCCATCTCCGCGGAGACGTCGCGGAAGCGGCCGCCGCCCTCGTTGTGGTAAAGGCGGGAGGGCGCGCCATCGCCGCTGGCCACGAAGACGTCGAGTAAGCCATCGTTATCGTAATCGAGGAAGCCCACGCCGCTGCCGGTGGTCTCGATGATGTAGGATTTGGATTCCATGCCGCCGTTAGGCGCTACGCCGGCTAAACCGCGCGCGGCGCCTTCGTCGCGGAACTCGGGCGCCCAGTCAGTGGTGAAGGCCGCCGCGAAGGCAACGCCCAGGAACAAGACGATGGCGGATCTCATTTCCCGGCCGGCGGTTTATCGCCGAGTCTCTTCAGAAAGTCGCTGAACTCGCCCTCCGGCGTCTTGTGCAGTTCGTCGAGGCGCGCCTTTTCGCGCCGCGCATCGTTCATGCGGCCGCTGTTGCGATAGGCAATCATCAGGGCGTAGTGGCCGGCTTCGCTCGCAGGCGCGAGTTGCACGGCCTTTTCCAGCAGCGGAATGGCCTCGGCGCTGCGCCGCTCCTCGTTGCGCAGGGCGCCGAGCGCGCAAAGAGCCTCGACGAAATCCGGGCGGAGTTTGAGTGCCTGCTCATAGCGTGCGTCGGCTTCGGCCGGGTGCTCGCGGACCTGCAGGATGCGGGCCGCCTGATAGGTCGCGACGGCGTCGGAAGGGTTCAGGGCAAGCTCGGCTTCGATTTCCTGGAGCGCGCGCTCGAGCGTCTCGGGCGCGTGCGAGCTGTTCAGCAAGGCGCGCGCCAACTGGAAGTGCAGGTTCAAGGCGCGGGGGTTTTTGGCGATGGCCTTGCTGTACTCCTCGGCGGCCTCGGCGTACTGGCCCTGGGTTTCGAGGATTTCAGCGGTGAGCTGGTTGACGCGGAACGACGAGGGCGCCTTTTCATAAAGCTGCCGGATGGTTTCGTTCCAGGCGCGCATCTGCAGGCGGGCGGTTTCGTAGAGCACGTCGGCGTCGGCGGGATCTTTGGCGCGCAGGCGGCCGAGGATTTCGGCGGCTTCATCGAGACGGCCCGCGGACAAACGGCAGCGCGCCAGGGCCAGCGCCGTGAGCCTTCCGAGCGCGGCGTCGCTCGCGATCGGCTTGGCGAGCGCCGGCTCGGCGTCCGCGCAGCGGCCGGTGGACGCCTGGACCAGAGCCAGCAGCCATGCCGCGCGGGCGTCTCCGCCCTGGCCGGCGGCCTTGCGGAAGCTGCGCTCAGCGGCCACGTAATCGCCTTTGTTGTAGGCTTCGAGACCTTCCACCAGAGGGTTGCTCTGAGCGGCCAGACTGGCCGCGAGGGCAAAAACATGAGCGGCGGTTCGTACTCCATTTCGGATATACGCCGACGTATCCCGAGGTTTTGTGGGGCAGGCGAATCGCCCGCCCTCGCCCGCGTTCCGCGCAACGGGACGCGGCGAGCTTCGCTCGGCCGCTGGCAGGCGAATCGCCTGCCCCACATTCCGGACGGCGTTACTTAGTTTAATGGCCGGCATCGTCGATCACCAGGTCCAGGTTGGCATAGCCGTGACGCGCGGCGCCTTCCAGATAGCGAAACTCGAGCAGCGGCGGCCGTCCCGGCGCGAGCTGCCGTTCGGCACCGAGACGGTCGCTTACGCCTCCCGCTTCCAGCACGCGGCCGGAGCGCACCGCATCGTCGATCAGGTCGTGGATCCGCGTTTCGTCGTTCGGGGGCGCATCGGCCGATTCGGTCAGCTTCTGGTGCTCGTCGCGCTCGCGGGCTGCGTCCTGTTTGCGGCCCAGCCGTTCGTAGACCCGCGCCAGTTGAAAGTGCGCGCCCGGCTGACGCGGATCGAGCGCCACGGCGCGTTCCAGTTCGGCGGCGGCGGCGGCATACTCGCGTTTGCGCTCCAGCAGGCAGCCCAGTTGATAGTGGGTATCGGCCCGATTGCCGTCGAGCGACCGGGCGTGTTCCAGCAGCCCGATCGCT
This sequence comes from Bryobacteraceae bacterium, assembly GCA_049509915.1. GTDB lineage: Bacteria > Acidobacteriota > Terriglobia > Bryobacterales > Bryobacteraceae > JBEKYD01. Next base: position 32,280 of record JBEKZL010000002.1, read on the forward strand.
TCGTCCGCTTCGGGCGGAAAGCCCTCCACCGCGAGCCCCGCTACGAGCGCCTCGGCATAGAGGAGACAAGCGACGTTGTCGTCGGGATGGCGGGCGTGATACTGGCGGAATCGCTCGACCACCTCGGGAAGGCGATCGCCGGCCTGGTCCAGCATTTTGGTGAGAAACAGATAAGGCTGCGGCACGTCGGGCGCAATGGCGATAGTTTTCAGAAACTGGTCGACAGCTTCGGAAAAGCGGCGCAGACCGTAGGCGCAGACCCCGGCGGCGAGCTCGATTTGCGGGCTGCGGGCGAAAACTTTGCGGGCGTCGGCGATGGCTTCGGCGGCGGAGGTGAAGTCCTGGCGGTCCAGGTACATCTGAATCAGCAGAAAGCGGGCATTCTCGTCGTAGGGCGCCAGCTTGACGGCCGCGCCGAGATGTTCGGCGGCGTGTGCCCAATCCTGCTTGGCCTGGTAGGCCTGGCCGAGCACGGTATGCAACTCCCCGGTGTGGTCGGCCGCCAGCCCCCGGCTGCCTGCGTCGATGGCGCGATCATATTGGCCGGCACCGAGATACATCGCAGCCACGCGCCTCCAGGCGGTTTTGTCCGCCGGCTGAAGCTCCGCGTAGCGGGCCTCGAGGCCGGCCGCGCGATTCAGGTCGGGCTCGAGATCGGTGAACAGAAAGGCCAGGCCGTGAAGCACCTCGGGGTCGCGGGCGCCCAACTTTTCGGATTGGGACGCAGCCGCCAGGGCACCGGTAGCGTTCTTGCGCCGGGCATAGGTCTGGGCGAGCAGCATCCAGGCGCGGGCGTTGCCGGGATTGTTGGCAGTTAGGGCTTCAAGCTTCGCCTGCGCGGCGGCCAGGTCGCCGGACGCCAACGCCGCTCCCGCCTCCCGGTAAGGATTGGGCGCCGACGACTGCGGAGCCAGTAACAGCGCGGTCACGAGCCACCACATCTGGGATATTCTCTCCCTTTCAGCATAGCCTACGGAGTCAATTTGATTTTTCAAGATCCTTCCAGAGCTCGGTTAGACTGTTAGAGCATGCCGTCCATCGAGATTCGCAGTGCAACCGAAGGCGACGTTCCCGTGATCCTGGCCATGATCCGCGGGCTCGCGGAGTACGAGAAACTCGCCCACCTGGTGACGGCGACCGAAGAAAAGCTGCGCGAGAACTTGTTCGGCCCGAATCCCGCCGCCGAGGTAATGCTGGCGGATTATAACGGGGAATGCGCCGGGTTCGCCCTGTTCTTCACCAACTACTCCACCTTTCTGGCGCGGCCGGGAATCTTCCTGGAAGACTTGTTTGTGAAGCCTCATCTTCGCGGAAAGGGAATTGGGCTGGCGCTGTTCAGGCGCCTGGCAGCCGTTGCAATCGAGCGCGGCTGCGGCAGGGTGGAGTGGGAAGTGCTCGATTGGAACGAACCCTCGATCCGGTTTTACAAGAAGCTGGGCGCCATTCCTATGGAGGAATGGACCAAATACCGGCTGACGGGGGAGGCGATCGGGAAACTGGCCGTCGAGGCAGTTTAGCCGAGGAAACTCAGGTTGCGGGTACTGAAATTCGGCAGGTTGGGAAACACCGAATTCATGGCGCTATCGGGAATCCCGAACCACGAGCACAGCGTAGCCCCGTATTGATCGATGGATGTCGTCGGGATCCATCGGCCGCGGGTGTCGGTGTCGTCGGGGCCTCCCAGCTCGAAGGTCGGGAACGTTCCGAAGATCTGCCCGCCCTGAACGGCTCCTCCCAGCACCAGGTGGTGTCCGCCCCAGGCGTGGTCGCTGCCATCCCCGGTGGTGGGTTGGAAGGTGCGGTTGAAGTCCGACTCCGTAAACGTGGTGACATTCTGCGCCACGCCGAGCTCCTGAGTGGCGCTGTAGAAAGCGGCCAGGGCCTGGCTGAGCTCGGGATAGAGCGTGTTCAGCGTGGGCAGCTCGCCGGTGTGGGTATCGAAGCTGCCGAGCGAGCAGAAGAACACCTGACGCTGCATTCCCAGGTCCGACTGTACCTGAATGATCTGCGCCACTTGCTGAAGCTGCTTGCCAAGAGTGGTGGCGGGGAACTGGGTCTTGAGCGCCGCGGCCTTGCCCAGCGCGGCGGCCAGCGTCTTCGCGTCGTCGAGGCTCATCGACATGGTAGAGTTGGCGGCCTGCGCCAGCGACACCCCGCTATTCAAGTTCAACAGATTTGTGAGCGCGCTCAGCCGGGCTTGGGAAGCGGCCGTATTGTTGAAGCCGGCGAGTTCGAGCGACCCGCCCGGCGACATCGCCAGCATTTGCGTCTTCGTCCCGGTACCTTCGAGCGTATTGCCGGCCACCGAAAGGAACGTGGGAAACTTTGACGAGTTGAGCCCCTGCGCCGCCACATAATCGGCGACCCGGCCGCCCCAACCGGTGGGGCTGTTGCCTTGCGCGACGGAGGTTTGCCATTGCTGCTGCTGATCCGCGTGGGAGAACAGGTTATTGGGGATCGGCAACTGCGCCGCCTGGTACTGGGCACGGGTGAGCGGCTGGACCAGGGAACCGACGTTGGCGATCACGGCCAGTTCCTTGCTCGAAAACAGGCTGGCAACTTCCGCCAGCGGCGAGAAGAAGCCATACGGCGCGCCCGAGACGCTTTCCACCTGGGTCAAAGCGCCGCTCTCGAGGGCGAGGCTCGCGCGCGCAGCCAGGTACGCCTTGTAGCTCGCGTCGTCGGTGGGGATGATGGTGTTATTCGAGTCGTTGCCGCCGAAGAGGAAGACGCAGACCAAGGCGCGATAATTCGACCCGGTCTGGGCAAGCGCGGGGATCTCCGCGAAGCGCCGTAAGACCACTGTTCCCAGGGAGGCCGCTCCAACGCGAATGAAGTTTCGTCGTGAAAACATCTCGTCTCTCCTACTGAACGATCTGATACTCGCCCGATGTGAGTACGACATAAAGGGCCGCCTGGGCCTGCGCCTTGGCTCCCGTAGCGGCGGTGGCCGCGCTCATCACGGCCTGCTCGAGCGCGGCCGACATGGCACTGTGCAGGAACACATAATTGATGGAGTCCACCATGGAACTCAAATCGGTTCCGTTCGGTAGGAACGGAGTGAGACTGACGGTCGTGCTCTTATCGAGAGACCCGTATAGGATGGCGTTGACTACGTCCGCGCGATTGGCTGCGGTTTGGGTGGAATAAATCTGGAATTCGGGAGCCGGCTCGCTGCTTTCGAGGGTGAACAGAGGCGAGAAGTAACTGAACACGCTCGCCGGATAGAAGAGCTGCTCCCCCAGGTTAGTGGCGTTGTTGTAAATGGTGCTGGATGGTCCCAGGGTGGCGTTCAGCCCTCGCAGTATGTTCGCCATGAACAGGACCGGCTCACGCATGTGGCCGAAAGTTGGATTGGGAACCGCGCCCGGATCGTCGCCGGCGCGGGCTTCCGGGTCGGTCAGGATGGCGGTGAGAATCGCTTTCATATCGCCGCGAACGCCTGACCCGTTATCCAGGAACACACTCGAGACGCGCCCGACATAAGCCGGGCTGGGATCGCTGGTGACCAGGTGCTGAATCAGTTGCTTGCTGACAAAAGGGGCCATGGTGTTCTGCGCCATCAGGGCATCCAGCACGGACTCGAGATCCTGCCCGGCGGTTTGTCCGGCAGGGATTGCGACGCCTCCAGCTATGCTCTTCGAAGTGGTGTCGTGGTTGGTCTCCACCGCGAACATCTGGCCGATATAATAAGCGGGATTATTGCCCTTCGCGGTGGCGCCAGGGGCGGTAGGATAGGTCCATCCAGTGAGCGCTCTGGCGGTATTGGTCACTACGCTCTGGTTATAAGTGGGTACCGGGTTGTGATTGGCATCGAGCACCGCGCTGCCATCGGGATTGAGCTGGGTCAGGCCGATGGTGAATAACTGCATGAATTCGCGGGCGTAATTCTCGTTGGCTGCCGTACCTTTGGCCGCATTACCCTTGTTGTTGTTCGCCATGTTGAGGTAGTTCCCCATGGCCGGGCTGAGAGTAAGCGCCTTCATGATGTCGCGGTAGTTGCCGAAAGCGTTGTCGCGAAACAGGCGCCAATACGGCGGGAACGCATAAGCGTATTTGGTCGTAACCGCCGAAACCACCCACATCTGGGAGAGCGCAAAGGCCACGCGCTGGCGAAGCTGGTCCTGGCCGGTCACGGCGTTTTGAAAGAAGGCGGCCTGCACCGGCGCCAGATTGTTGTTGGCGTTGCCGTTGGCGGCCAACACTGGCTGGTCCGGCAGATCCGATGTATTCAGCGCGAATTGCGCGTTCAGCCAGTTGGCGATTCCCGCCCGCTCGAGTTGCGCAATCGAAGCCGGCGAGGGGCCCCAGGTTGCCTGGTCGAGGAAGCGCGCGGCGGCCCGGTCCGTCAGCGCAGTCTGCGCCTCCACCGGCTGCGGCCGGAACGCGGCGGCCAATACGAACAAAACGGCAAGTAGCTTCATGGCACCCTCGAAAATCTTTACCATTGAAAGAACCCCACTCGCCGCCGAAAGTGTCGGAAGATTATACGAACGATGGGGTAGAGTCGCGACCGCGCGGGAGCGGTTGTCGAGGGTCTGGAACAGTTAACCCCGGACGGGTCTCAGGCGGCGGTCTATGCCGGCCGCTTTTCAATGCGCATGTAGTCCACGTCCGAAGTGGCGATCATGCCGGTATCCATCATTGCCTCGACCTCGGGTATCAGCCGCGCCAGGTTTTCCGCCGTGTCCACGATCGTGACAACAATGGGCTGGTCCTTTCTGGTGAGGTGATGGCGGTGGATCTCGGCCGTCTCGCCGTATCCTTCCAGCCCGCGAAACACGGTGGCGCCGGCGATCTTCAACTCCTTGCAGCGATTCACGATCGCTTCGTACAGGGGTTTGCCATTGTAGCGGTCGCTTTCGCCAAAATGGAGACGAAGGAGTTTGGCTTTCTTAACTGTTCGCATGGGAAGGCTCCGCCGCCGGGCGGCTGTGAATCAAGCGAATCACCTCCACGTCGGAAAGGACAATGATTCCATCCTGCATCATCGTTTCAATCTCGTCGATCGCCTTGGCCAGCTTGTCATCCGTGTCGACCACCGAGATCATGACCGGCATGTCGTGCGAGAACGGCAGCCTGCCCCCCTTGTGGGTGTGGCCCTTCGTTCCGTATCCGAGAATGCCCCGGTATACGGTTGCTCCGGCAATGTCCATCAGGCGCAAGCGCTTGATTATGGCTTCGTACAGCGGCTCGCCCTGCCACTTGTCCGATTCGCCCATGTAGATGCGGATCAACCGGGCCGCGCCTCTCATTTCGGTGTGAGGCGCTTTTGACGGCGAGGGATGTTCCTTGCTGGCGACTTTGATAACCTGTGTGTCCTGGACCTCAATCACGCCGTCGATCACCATGTCGTAGAGGGTGGGCATGAGCTCATCGACCTTTTCGGCGGACTCGATGAACTCGATGCGAATCGGCAGGTGCTCGGTGAGCACCTCGATCTTGGTCGTGTGCATCGCCTGGTGCGCGCCGAAACCGGCCATGGCGCGCGTGGCGGTCGCGCCAGCGACGCCTTTGTGAAGCAGAAAAGTCAGAATGGCGTCGCATAGAGAACCGAAGTGGTGCTGCGTGTCCTCGTTGACGAAGATGGTGACCTTTTTCGCCGTTCCCTTCCGGAGCATGGCGTTTCCTCCCGAGCCGCTACGTACACTAGCATAATGCCGGTTGGGCGCCGGCAACCGCTCCCTGGCGCCAGAGACCGTGAGAAAACAAATTCATAGCCGCCGATGAACACCGATGAACGCAGATAAATCCTTTGATTTCTTTATCGGCGTTCATCGGTATTGGCATTCATCGGCGCCTATATTTCTTCAGAGCTTCTTACAGAGCGATTGCGAACACCTAAACCAGGAAATTCCTAGCCAGGCTCTGCCATGATAAGAGATCATGATCGAAACAGGATTGCGGGACAAGGTGGTGATCGTTACGGGCGCGGCCGCGGGCATTGGCCACGCCACGGCGCGTCGCTTCGCGCTGGAAGGCTGCCGGGTGGCGTCGTGGGACGTTCGCGACGGCGAAGCCGCGACGGGCGGTTTCTTCCAGAAGGTAGATGTCACCAGCGCCGCCTCGGTGGCGGCCGCGACCGAGGAAGTGACGGGCCGCTGGGGCGCCATCCACGCGTTGGTCAACAACGCCGGCATTCTTCGCGACGGCCAGCTCGTCAAGTTCAAGGAAGGCGCGCTGGTGGGCATGATGAGCGACGAGCAGTTCGATTCGGTGGTCGGCGTCAACCTGCGCGGCGTCTTCATTTGCACCCGCGCGGTGGCGCCGCGGATGGTCCAGGCGGGCGGCGGCGTGATCCTGAATGCCTCGAGCGTGGTCGGGCTTTACGGCAACTTCGGCCAAACCAACTACATCGCCAGCAAGGCCGGCGTGATCGGCATGACGCGGGTGTGGGCCCGCGAGCTCGGTCGCTACCATATCCGTGTCAATGCGGTGGCGCCCGGCATCATTGAAACCGACATGACCAGGGGCATGCCCGAAAAAGCGGTGCAAGCGCTGGTCGCCCATACCCCGCTAGGCCGCATCGGCCAGCCCGAGGATATCGCCAACGCCTACGTCTGGCTGGCTTCCGACGCTGCTTCATTTGTCACCGGTGCGGTACTCAGCGTGGATGGGGGGGTGGTGACGGGAACGTAGGGAGCCCGGCCGACACGGCGCGCCTTCCATTCGTTGAATTGAATCGGGCCTTGAGGCTCTTTAGGAAGATTCCAATCGCCAGGATCTTCACTCTCCTGATTTCCTCTTCCCCATTAAGCAAACCCAAGCTCTCGGTGGCTCTGGAAGTGTCGTTTCAAAATGGCTGGACACGAGCGACAGAATTTCGAAGTACGGTTCGACAGCGCTAACAATGTCTCTGGCGGTCAGCTTTGGAGGGCCTTCCTTGAGACGGTCATCGGCATTTCCAATAAGACTGAGCCATAAGCCGTTTTCTGCCAGGTGAAGATGCACCTGTTGTGCAAATCGCTTCCGATCCTTGCCTGAGTCGAATGTATGAAAGCAACCCCGATCGAATGCAAACCCGAATAGCGTTTCCCGGAGGTCGCTATTCAAAATGTCGGCGACTCTGAAGCTACATTGAACAGTGGCCTTTTGTGCTTTCTCCTTTGCCTTCTCAATTGCAACTTCAGAGGTATCGAAAGCCAACACTTCAAACTTCTGCTGAGCAAGCCAGATTGCGTTATCGCCGGTCCCGCATCCGATATCGAGCGCCCTGCACGAAGCAATCGGCGTGCGCGTCACGGCTTGAGTCAAGTTGAAGTCAGGTCTGCCGATATCCCAGGGGGCCGAGCCCTCTTTGTAGTGTTCGTTGAAACGATCTTCGGGCGTCATGGTCGCTTCTCTCCGGGTCCCGGTCACTGCGGTATAAATCCAATAGGCGATGACACCAAGCAGTATGCCACCCGCCAGCACATTTGAGCAAATGGACTGGGCCCATAGTCGCCAGCGAACCTCCCGAGTCATGCACCGATGTACTTCTACACCACGCGCAGTTCCTTGCTGGTCGGTGTCAACACTTCGCAGCCGGTCTTAGTCACTACCACCGTGTCTTCGATGCGGATGCCGCCCCAGCCTTCCAGGTATACGCCGGGCTCGATGGTGACGGCCATGCCGGCTTCGAGGCGCTTCTTATCGCGCCGGCCCAGCCGTGGCGGCTCGTGAATCTCCAGCCCCAGGCCGTGACCGGTGGAATGCACGAAAGCCCGTTCCAAGCCGTACCCAGTCAGTACGCGCCGCGCGGCGCGGTCTACCGCGGCCGTCGGCCGGCCCGCTTTTACCGCGTCGATTGCCGCCAACTGCGCCTCCAGCACGGCGCGATAGGCCCGCTTCACCTTCGGCCCCGGCTTGCCCACAAACAACATGCGCGTCATATCGCTGGCATAGCCTTGGTGGAAGGCGCCCATGTCCACAACCACCAGGCTGGCTTCGCACAACCGCCCGGCGGTCGGTTGCGCATGGGGCAAAGCCGAACGCTCCCCCGCCGCCACGATCGTCTCGAAGCTGGGCTTTTCGGCCCCCAGACGCCGCATGCGGAATTCCAACTCGGCGGCCAGGTCGGATTCCTTCATTCCCGCGCGCACCTTCGCGGCCACTTGTTCGAAGGCCTTGGAACTTATCCCGACCGCGCGCCGGATCAGAGCCAACTCGGCCACCGATTTGACCATCCGCAAGCCTTCGATCCAGCCGCCTGCCCCCACCGCTTCGGCGTGCAGCGGCAGCCTCGGGACCAGCCCCTGGTAAGCTTCATAAGTGATGCGCGCCGGCTCGAAGCCGATCCGCGTTACACCTTGCCGCCGGATGGCTTCACCCACTTCCACCGCGACCGGGCCTTCGGCGATCTCGACCGCGCAGCTCACTTCCCGCGCGGCTTGTATCCGGTAGCGCGGATCGGTAACCAGCAACGCCCCGGCAGCCTCGCTAATCAGCAGGTTGGCGTTGTCGCCGGTGAAACCGGTCAGGTAGCGGAGGTTCGGTCCGTTCGAAACCAACAGCGCGTCCAGCTTGCGCTCCGCCAAGCCTTCCCGCACCGCCCGCGCGCGGGCCTCGTACTCGGCGGGCGGAATCGGACCGATCCCATTATTGTTCATGGTAGGACAGGCCTCCTGGCCTGTCGTTGCCTGATACAAAGCAGCCGGCGACAGGCCGGGAGGCCTGTCCCACTTCTACCGCACATTTTGCAAGTCCCGGGCCAGGACCAGGGCTTTATATGCCAGGTCGCTGGCCGTGCGCATGTCGCCTTTGGACTGGCTGTCGTCGGAGGATCGCAGAAGCTGTTCGATACTCTGCGCCGTATTCTTCTCCTGGGGGCTCAGCGCGCGGCCGCGCGCCTGGTCCAGCAGGGCCCGGGTCTCGCGTTTGTGCTGATCGGCGGCATCCTGCAACCGCTTCTGTTCATCGGCCGGCATCACCTCCTGAATCGGCGCCCGTTCCGGCTCGGCGGGCGCCGCGACCGGCGAGGGCGGGTCGGTTTTGGGAGCGGGAATCGCCGGCGGCCCGGCCCGGCGATTTCCGTGGGATGGCGCGGCCGGCTGCTCCACCGGCGGCGTTTCCACATCCACCGCAGTCAACGCCTCCGGATCGAGCGGTTGGAAGCCGGGAAGCTGCATTCGCGTTTGCGGAACCGAGAGCGTCGCCGGCGGAACCGAAGCGGGAGCGGGCTTGGGCGCGGGGACCGGCGCGGGAGGGGCCGCTTGAGCCGTCTTGGTGTGCGGCCGCAATGAGCACCCGGCAAGCGCCAAGGCCAAACAGGCGGCGAGAATTGCAGCTTCGGTTCTCATACGGGGCCCGTCAGGCGGCGACGGGTATACGTAGAGTAAACGTCGTTCCCTTTCCCGGCTGGCTGGAAAACTCGATTGTACCATCGTGCAATTGCACCATCCGGAAAGTCATTGCCAGGCCGATGCCGGAGCCTTTTTCCTTGGTAGTGAAATACAACCGAAAGATCTTTTCGCTCAATGCCGGCGGAATTCCCGGACCGCTGTCGGAAATCCGGATCTCGGCGGTGGTGGCCGAGGAGTGGCACGCCAGCCGCAATTCGCCCCCCTGCGGCATGGCCTCGATGGCGTTCACCACCACATTCAGCACAGCCTGTTTGAAAAGGTCACGATCGACCCGCACCGGCGCGCCGCCGGAATCGTCTTCCAGCATCACGCGAATCCCGGCCGCCTCGGCCTGCGGCCGCGCCAGCGCCACCATCTCCTCCAGCAGCTCGCTGACTGGCAGCGTCGTCATTGACAGCTCCACCGGCCGGGTAAAATCCAGAAAGGTCTTCACCACCCGGTCCAGCCGCGCGATCTCGCTCGAGATGATGTCGATCTGCGGCTCGATCGCCGTGTCTCCACGGGCCAGCTTGGCCCGCGCCACCTCCACGTGCAGCAGCATGGCATTCAGCGGGTTCTTCACTTCGTGCGCCACGCCGCCCGATACCCGGCTTAACGCCGCCAGCCGGTCGGCGGTTTGCAATTCGCGCCCCAACTGGCGCCGCGCTTCGGCGTCGCGCAGCCGCACCACCAGGCCGGAGCCCCGCGGCGCGGTTTCGAGCAAATCCACCGAGAGCAGCACCGCCGGCATACCGCTCGATGCGTCCCCCAAAGACGCTGCCGCCACCCGCCGGTTGCGAAGCGGGCGCCCGGTGTGCGCCGCCTGCCCGACGATCAACCCCAACGCCGTCGTGTCCGGAAACACCTCGCCCACCCCCAGCCCCACCAGTTCCCCGCGCCCGCGGCCGACGAATTTCTCCACCGTGCCGGACGCGAAAATCAGACGGTTCTCGCGGTTGAAGATGAACACCGCTTCTTCCAGGTCCGCCAACAGCCGGTCCAGGTTACCGCGCAGGTCGGATACTTCGTACTGAGCCCCGCGCAATCGCTGGCTCAGAATGTCCACGTTGGAAGCCATGATCGAGACTTCGTCGTTCGCCCGCCGCTCGCGCGCCGCCTCGGCGGGTTCGTATTTGCCGCTGGCAACCAGCTCCAACTGCCGCCGCAGACGCCCGAGGGGGCGCAGTGCCACGGCCGAAAACAGCATGGTCACGATGGCCGCCCCCGCCACCGACAACAGGTCGAACTTGAAATTGCGCTCTAAGCGCGGCAAAATGTCGCTGCTGATCAGCGCCGGGTGAATCACTACCCGCACATAGATCGTCGGCGGGCTCAGGGTTCTCTCCAACTGGTAAAAGTTCGCCTTGGCATTCAGCATCTCCAGCTTGCCGTACCAGCCCGTATCCGTCACCACGGATTGAAAACTGGCGTAGCGGGGCATAATCTTTCCGACGTTCTCGGCGATGCTGTCGGCCAGGATTCGGTCGTTCTCGCTTGCCACGGCGATCTCCAAAATCGCGCTCGCCTTTGCCATATTGTCGCGCAGCATGTTCGCCAGGTCCGGATCTTGCAAGGCTTGGTCAAGAGGGGTCGAGAGCTGCCGGTTCAGCGAGTTCTTCACCATGTCGGTGGCGAAGATGCACACGCTCGAGGCGCGGTCCAGCGTAGATTGAAACTGCACTTGCAGTTCTTCGGCCAGGTCGACCGCCGAAAGAAATGCCACCATCAGGACGTTCACCAACGCAAACGCGAGTGTCAGCCTGAGGCGGAGATTCATGGCTTACGAGACCGCGAGCAGCAGCTTGCCGGCGGTGTGGCGCCCTTCCAGGTCGCGGTGCGCCTGGGCCGCTTCGGCCAACGGGTAGGAGCGGTCGATGCGCAGCTTCAGCTTACCCGCGCCGATCCAGTTCAGCACGTCCGTGGCGCGCCAGAGCAGCTCGTCGCGCGTGGCCACGTGGTGCCCCAGGCTGGGCCGGGTCACGAATAGCGAGCCCCTGGCGTTCAAAATGTTCAGATCCACCGGCGGCACCGGACCGCTGGATTGGCCGAATAAAGCCAGCAATCCGCGCGGGCGCAACGAGCCCAGGCTCTTTTGAAAGGTGGATTGCCCCACCGAGTCGTACACCACGTCAACGCCCCGCCCGGCGGTGAGGCGCTTCACCTCGGCTTCAAAATCCTGTTCGGTATAAAGAATGGTGTCGTCGGCGCCGTGCTCGCGCGCGATAGCCGCCTTGGCGGGGGTGGAAACGGTGCCGAATACCCGCGCTTCCGCCAGCTTGGCCATCTGCACCACCAGGCCGCCAGCCCCGCCCGCCGCGGCGTGCACCAGGCAGGTTTCGCCGCGTTTCAGCGGATAGGTGGAGTGGGTCAGATAGTGGGCCGTCATGCCCTGCAGCATGGCCGCGGCGCCGGTTCGAAAGTCCACCGCGTCGGGCAGCTTCACCAGCATGGCTGCCGGCACCGCCGCGTACTCGGCGTAAGAACCGCGCGCCATGGCGTAAGCCACGCGGTCCCCAACCGCTACCTCGGCTACATCCGGACCGACGGCTTCCACCGTGCCCGCGGCTTCGTTGCCGAGCGCAATCGGCCGCTCGGCTTTGTATAGCCCGGTGCGGAAGTAAACGTCGATGAAGTTCACTCCGCTGACTGCAATCCGCACCAGCGCCTGTCCGGGGCCCGGTTCAGGCGTTGGCACGTCCACCAACTGCATGCTCTCCGGGCCGCCCGGCTCGAAGACTCGAATGGCTTTCATACTTGCCTCCCGCGCAATATTCGCCGCCCGTGTACCAGGCCGGCATAGAGTAACAGGTACAGAAAAGTGAACGGGAACGAAATCACCTGGGCCAGCATGCGTACGGCGCCGGCTTCGGCCAGGCCGGCGCGCATCAGCACGAACTGGCGGATCAAGCCGAAGTGCAGCCGATCGAGCCAGAAGTAGTCGCCGTTCTCATTGATGACGAAGACTTTGGCCGGAATCCGCAGCGCCAGCGCCCATTTCCACTTGGTCATCAGCGGCTCGGCGGAACATACGATTCCCAGCAGCGCATATCGGTTGGCCCGCAGCAGCCGGTAGAGCCGTGCGCGCCCTTGCCGCCCACGGTAATCCGCCACGCGATAGATCCTGGTGGTGGCGGGGTCGAATCCGGCCGGGAGTGCCGCGAAGCACGACACCAGGTCGATCGGGACATCCGGTCCCCAAGTCCGCCGCAACCCGCCGATCACCCGCTCGACAATCCCGCGCGACCCGCTCTCCACCAGCAGGATCGAGGTAGGTTCCGGCAACCGGCCCGTGATGAAGTAACGCACTTCTATCAATATAGCGTGAGGGGCCGTGGTCGCCGTATGGGACCGTAGGCGCGAAGCTCAAGGAGAGCCCAATTGTCGCCGAATGGGGTCCCCCTCGGCTCGCACCGTGGCTGCCCAACGTGCATTCATTCCGGATTTTGGCAATACTGAGGACGATGCCTGTAAAGCTGGATGTTCGCTCGTTCGTCCCCGAAATCAAGGAGCTGCAGACTCTATGGGCCAGTCGCGTTATTGACCGACTTAGCAGCAAGACGCCGGACCTTCGGTTGCTGGTGTGTCTTGATAGGGAAGATGCCCACCTGCTTGTCCCCGAGCGTGATACGCGCGGCTTCTTCCAGCCTAGCGACCGCTACTATTATCAAACCCTGCCTTGGCCTGAATACCTGGCGAGGGAGCTCAAAACCATAAGAAATACTGGACATCAGGCGGCATACAACTATGATTGCGTTATATACGTGCCGAACCGGACCTGCGAACGCGAGGAGAGCCTCACTATGACCCTTGCGCACGAGATGACGCACTTCATTCAGTTCGGATCGCAATGGCGTACATGGGCGTGGAATTCCGTTGCCACGAACTTGAGGAAAGAAACCATCCTCGCTAAGCGTCTCGCCTGGAAGGACATCCCGATCGAGTTTGAGGCAAGGCTCATTGCAAAGCGGATCAGCGAGGAATTGCTCGGTCCGCGAGGAACGGCCGAATACGTCGAGTCCAGGATCGAGGAGAACGTGAACGACCGCGATGTGGCGGACTGGAAATTCATCAAGGGCCTCGATCCGCGAGGCATCTGCAACACTGTCGACATGACTAAAGCGCTTTACCGCCGGCTGGCGGACATCAGGGACAAGCTGCTGAGGTCGCTTGACGAAAAGAAGGTGCGCTTCCCCGACTTCCGCCAGCTGGATCTGAGTGAGATGCTGCCCGATAGGGCGAATGGCGCCACGGTCTAGACAGCGGCAACCAAGTTCACGCCTCTTCGGCAGGGAGCCATTCCGCGAAGGCGAAATTCGGGACAGTGGGGGCGGAACAATACTGACACTCATCTAGGGGCACCCTGACGCGCTTGGCCGAATCACTACCGAGCTTAACCCGGCATCTCTCAACAGGAGGCGGATGGCGCCCTGATCTGAGCTGAAATGCGGGGCCAGCACGACCTCCGTGACGATGTCGGCCGTGCAGATCGGCAGTTCAAAGCAGCAGACGCCGTCGGGCCTCGTGAAGGATCCAAACCCCTTTTGGCCCTCTTTCTGAATAACCAATATTCGCCACTCTTGCTGATCGCTCCAATACTTGGACTTCACGCTTTGCGTCAAACTGGCCAGATACTTGTTCGCGTGGCTCCGAATTTCATGAACCATTTGATCCTTGCAGCTCTTGGAGGCTAAGCGGCGCAGCTCGACCACCTTCTCGCCCTCGAAGAACTCTCGAACCATCTCCTGCTGGCGTGGGAGTTCGTAGTTCATGGGGAAAAGTGCGATCTTCCTTGCGCGGCACCATTCGTCGAGACCGCGCTGGTCAAAGCCAATCGCATACCCCGTGCAGCTAGCATATTTCTCCCACTGGCTCGGAAGTTCCGCGGTCGCTGAGAAGCAGGCTACGTGTGTGCACCAGGTCCTCCACACGTCCCTGACGACCTCTGGCGACGCCACGGCTCGAAGGTAGTACCTTGTATCCCCGTTTTCGTCCCTTTCATCCACGACTGGTCTGATCACCTCCGTGAATGCGTACTTAATCTCGGTCCGATCATCCATACACAGCACGTCGGAGGCCCACAGCTTTCCGGAGCGCACTATCTTGCAGAACGCGTCGTGCTTGCAGTAGTGGTACAAAAGTTGTTGGCGGCCCTGGCACTTCGACGTACTTCTTCCAGATGGCCTCGTATCGTCTATTGAGAGCGGCGATTACAGCTTCGGTCGAGCCGTAACGTCGTCGCGGCTTGCTCATACTGAAAGTTTCTCTCGAAAACGTCAACGGCGCTCTGAGGGGGCGCAGGGGTTGCTGTCCCTGGCTACCTATAGCCTTGCCGGACGCGGTCAGCACGTTTGGTTGATGCCGAATAACGGCGAACCAACAAGGAACGCCGGGATGCGCGATAATCAAGGAAGGAATCACCATGATTCATCAGGCAAGGGAGCTGTCCCCGGCGCAGCGAGCGGCCGCCGAACTGCTGCTCGGCCGTCCGCTTGACGACAGCGAGTCGATCAGCGTGCAGGCGTTCGATCCCGTCCCGGTTTCCGAGCAACGGCGGCGCGAAGTGTCGGGGGAACTCCGAAGGTTGTTCAGCGAAGTGGACCTGCACCTGCGGCCGGCTACAAGCGACGAAGCTGAGGAAATATTCACAGAGGCGATGCGGAGCAGCCGGCCGCAGTATCGCACTCACCGTTGAAGATCACCCTGGATTCGACGATCCTTGTCAGGGCTTTTACCGACACCGGAGGTCTTGCCCGGCGTCTGCTGTCCACGATCCTGGATGGGAATCACGGTCTCGTTTTGTCGAGCGAGATACTCGCAGAAACATCAAGGGTCCTCCGCTATCCCAGGATGCAGTCGCGGCACGGAATGTCTGAAGGCAGGATCTACGAGTACATTATGTTCCTTCAAGCGGCGGCGATGATGGTCCGCCCCGATCCGATGCTGGTTGCGCCGATTCGGGACCCGAACGATATTGTTGTCCTCCAAACGGCGATGATTGGGGGCGCCGACGCAATCTGCACCACGGACGGGGATTTCTTCACTCCTCCTGCAGCGGCATTTCTCCAATCGCTCAATATCCTGGTGTTCACCGACGCGGAACTGATGCAACGTCTGCGCTCCTGACTCCCGCGACAACGACGACCCGATCCCGATTGAGGAACCAAGTCTGGTCCGATGACCGCTCGAACCGGGATCACGCAACGCAGCGTCCAAGTAAAGGTCCCGTGAACAGAAACCCAGCCCTTCGGTTCATGCTTCCGCTCGGCGTGGCCAGCCTCTTCGCCGATGCTGCCTACGAAGGATCCCGTTTTCCCTGAGAGCTGCGCGAGAATAGAGCGGAGCGAGACTCTTATGCCACGCTATTTTGCTTTCCTCCGTGCCATCAATGTGGGTGGGCACCACCTGGTCAAAATGGAAGCCCTGCGCGGGCACTTCGAGGACCTGGGATTTGCCGCGGTGGAGACTTTCATCGCCAGCGGCAACGTGATCTTCCAGGCGAAATCGGCCAAGTCCGCGAACTTGGAACGTAAGATCGAGCGGCACCTGGAACGGGTCTTGGGACATCCGGTAGCGACCTTTCTGCGGACGGAGTCCGAACTGGCTGCGATCCACACCCACGCGGTGGATGGGCTCGAAGGCGCACCCGTGCCCAATATCGGTTTTCTGGCCGCGCCCATCGGCGGCCAAGCCCGGGCGGCGCTGGAGGCGCTGCGGACACCCACCGACGAGTTTCACCTCCATGGCCGGGAAATGTACTGGCTGTGCCGCACCCGCCAAAGCGAATCGACCGTCACCATTGCCCGGCTGGAACGCGCCATTGAGGCCAAGATTACGTTTCGGGGCGCCGGCACGGTGGCCAGGCTGGCGGCCAGGTACAGATTGACCGGTACGTGTGCGTGACGCCGTTGTGCATTGTTGTGCACGTAGCGAGGACTTCCAGCCCCAAGGCCGCCGCGTGGCATCGCGCGCCCAGGCGCCCTCGCGTGTCATCATCCTCTCACCGCTGCAAGCGGTAACGAAGGCACCCAGCTGTTGAAAATAAATGCCGTCAGCAGCAGTCGACCGCGCGGACGATCCCAAGACCCACCCAGGCCCCATTCTCGCCGGCGGGCGGCTAAAAATAGTGAAGCACGGCAGTAAGATCCCCGCCTCCGGGACCAGGTGGTGGCGCGCTACCGCAAGCTGGATCTTCCGGGCTACTGTGCGGCCTGAACGCCGAACTGACCCCGCACTTCGCCTCTGTCGGAAAGCCGGCGGGCGTCACCATGTCTTATCCCAAGGACTATGTGAAGCAGCAACTTAGCTACGCCGCCATGTACGGGGTACAATAGCATTGGTCGATGGCCGCCCAGCTCCAAGCCGCGCCGGATCTCCCCGACTTAGTCGACTTGCGCCAACTTACGGCGCACGATCTGGAGCCGGTCCTGCGCGAGGAGATCGCTTCCTGGCACGAGGGGCTGGAGTGGGACTTCCAGAAGTCGGCCGATCTGGTGCGCCGCTTCGTCGACGGGCGCGCTCTGAGCGGCGTGGCGTTGCGCATTCGCGGCAGCGTGGCCGGCTACCTCTATTACGTTCTCGAAGACAGGAAAGGCCTGATCGGCGACCTGTACATCTTGCGCGAGCACCGCACCGTGCCCCGCGAGGACCTGCTTCTCGCGACCGCCGTTGGGGCCATGATTTCGAGCCGCGCGGTAACCCGCATCGAAGCCCAGATCCTGATGCTGGACAACGCGCCCGCGCGGCAAGTCCCGCACGGCCCGTTTGCCGGCGTATTCAAGCGGAATTTCATGCGCTTGGATCTTCTTCAGCCCGCCCTTCCGGCGCCCGTCGCGGCGCGTCCCGTCCGTTTCGGAGTCTTTTCCGACCACGACCAGGAAGCCGCCGCTCAACTCATCGCCGATGCCTACCGCGGCCATATCGATAGCCGCATCAACGATCAGTACCGCAGCCTTTCCGGCGCCCGCGCTTTTCTGTTCAACATCGTGCAATACCCCGGCTGCGGGTCTTTCTTCCGTCCCGCCTCTTTTGCGGCATTCGATGGCGCCGGCCGTTTGTGCGGAATCTCTCTGGCCAGCCTGGTGGCCCCGGAATCCGGCCATCTCACCCAAATCTGCGTCCTGCCCGAGTATCGCGGCGCCGGAATCGGCCGCGCTCTGATCGCCAGGTCGCTGGCCCGCCTCGGCGAGATGGGCTGCCGTTCCGCCAGTCTCACCGTCACCGCCGCCAATCAGGGGGCCGTCGCGCTCTACCAGCGTATCGGCTTCCGCGTAGTGCGCCGTTTCCCCGCGTTCGCATGGGAGGGGTTTTAGGGGCCGTGGGCGAGGTCGCCGGAATCGCGCTCGGAATCGTCTGCCCCATGGCCACTGAAGGCGAGGGGGCGGTCCGCTTTGTCGGTGACGTATTGGAGCGGTGCCAAGGGTTTCGGAACGTCAGATTTTTCGCCGTCCTGGACACGGTCAGCCGGGATGATACGTTGGAGCGCCTGCGGGGTCTCGAGAAAGAGGAGCCCCGCCTCTCGGTGGTCTGGGCGCCGGAAAACCGGAACCTGGTGGATGCCTATGTGCGCGGCTATCGTGAAGCGCTCGACGCCGGCAGCGACTGGATCCTCGAAATCGATGCGGGTTTCAGCCATCAGCCGGCGGAGATCGGCGCTTTTTTCGAAAAGATGCGGCAGGGATACGACTGCGTCTTCGGCAGCCGCTTCATGAAGGGCGGAGCCATGACCGACATCTCTCCCGTGCGCTACATCGTCAGCCGCGGCGGTACGTTGTTAGCGAATCTTCTGCTCGGCACCGGGCTCAAGGACATGACCAGCGGATTCGAGCTGTTCTCGCGCGCGGCACTCGAAATGGTGCTTCGGCGCGGCATCCAGTCGCGAGCCCACTTCTTCCAGACCGAAATTAAGGCATACTGCCGCAATCTACGCGTTGCCGAGGTGCCGATTCACTATAGCAGCCCCAGCCCCGGCCTGAGTTCATCGGTCCTGTCCGACTCCTTCAAACAACTCTGGCGCCTTTACCTGCTGCGCCGCGCCGGTGCTTTGTAACCCGGGAAACGATGAGCAAGACCAGCCTGGTGGTAACCTCGATTTCACCTCCGAATGCGGCGCTGCGGGAACTGGCGCGAGGCTGCCGGGAACGGGGTATCGCATTCTACCTCATCGGCGATACGTCCAGCCCGGCCGAATTTCACCTGGACGGCTGCGAGTTCTTCGGTATCTCTCGCCAGGAGGACGCCGGACTGCGGTTCGCCGCGCTATGTCCCAAACGCCACTACGCGCGCAAGAACATCGGCTATCTGCTCGCGATTCGGGATGGCGCCGAAATAATCCTGGAGACCGACGACGACAATCTCCCTCGTCCGAACTTCTGGAACCAGCGCAGCCGAAAACAGCATGTGGCGACCCTGCGAGATGCCGGGTGGTTGAACGTCTATGGTTACTTTACCGACGACTTAGTCTGGCCGCGCGGGCTGCCTCTCGATGCCGTTCGGCGCCCGGTCCCGCCCTTCGAGACACTCTCCGTGGAATTGGTGGATTGCCCGATTCAGCAGGGTCTGGCGGATGGCAATCCCGACGTCGACGCGATCTTCCGCCTGCTCTTTCCACTTTCTCTCGAGTTTCGCGCAGACAGACGGGTCGCCCTCGGTCACGGCACCTGGTGCCCCTTCAATAGCCAGAACACAGCGTGGTGGCCGGACGCGTATCCCCTTCTGTATCTGCCCGCCCATTGCTCGTTTCGAATGACGGACATTTGGCGTAGCCTGGTTGCCCAGCGGATCGCCTGGGCGAATGGGTGGAGGGTCTTGTTCCACGAGGCGACCGTGTGGCAGGACCGCAACCAGCACGACTTCATGCGCGATTTTCAGGACGAGATACCCGGATACCTGCACAATCGCCGGATTGCCGAAGCGCTCGATGCTCTGAGCCTCTCTCCCGATGTGGGGAATATTCCGGACAATCTGAGGCTCTGTTACGGGGAACTGGTGCGCCAGTCATGGCTCGATGCATGGGAATTGCCGCTGCTGGACGTGTGGCTGGACGATCTCTCTAAAATCCGGAAGCCCCAGGCGGGCGCACCGGCATAGAAGCGCCTAGGGTTCGACGGTACCAGCGGCGCCGTTCAGGCCCTGAATTCCTCGCGTTGCCCGAAGCGGCCACGCAGAGCCGACAGATTGCCAGCCGTATCGGAGGCAACCTGTCGTGCCTCGATATCCTGCTCGCGCTTTATCACGATGTGCTCGCGCAGCACGATATGTTCGTCTTGTCCAAGGGCCACGCTGCGGGGGCCCTCTACGTCACCTTGTGGTCGATTGGGGCATTGAAGGAGGAAGACCTGAGACAGTTCCACGCCGATGGAACGCGGTTTGGCGGGACATCCCCCGCCTTAAGGATTGCCGCAGATTCCGTTCGCGACCGGGAGCCTCGGCCACGGTCTGAGCCTGGCAGCCGGATTGGCGTTGGGCAAGAAACTGAAGGGCGAGAAGGGGCGCGTCTTCTGCCTCACCTCGGATGGAGAGTGGAATGAAGGCTCCAATTGGGAAGCCCTAATATTCCTCACGCATCGCCAGATCGACCACCTCACGCTCATCGTCGACTTGAATGGGCTGCAGGGGTTCGGCAGAACGCGCGACATCGCCAATTTAGGGCAACTCAGCGAGAAATTTCGCAGTTTCGGGCTACACACCGTTGAGGTGGACGGGCACGACCCCGCCGGCTTGGCCAGCGAGTTGGCGCGGGACGTGCCCGGTCCGCGAGCGATTGTAGCAAGAACCAAAAAGGGCTCCCATGTATCTTTTATGGAGGATGGGTTTGAGTGGCACTACCTGCCGTTGAATGAAGATCCGTACCATCAAGCTATCAGGGAATTGGATGACAAATGCGCAGCGCATTCTGCCGAACACTCCTAGAGTTCTCTGCCAATCCGGAGTTTGTTTTTCTCACCGGGGATCTCGGGTTTCAGGCGCTCGAGCCCTTGCGGGATGCTATGGGCGAGCGGTTCATCAATGCTGGGGTTGCGGAGTAGAACATGGTCTCCGTGGCCGCCGGACTCGCGAAAATCGGCATGCGGCCATGGGTGTACAGCATAGCGCCGTTCCTTTATGCGCGTGCGTTCGAGCATATCTTGAGGGCCCAGTTCGGGCAGGGCTTTGCCCCTCTGGAAGCCGACTCTGTACACAGGTGGTACTGGAGCAACGGGCTGTCCGGAGAGGGCGCCATCACGATATGGAACCGATTGCAGCGCCCCGTGGAAGGAATATTCCAAGCATGCATCACCACGGGCTATATGGCGCCGGCCAAACTGGAACTCGTGTTTCGGGGCGAGCCTGAATTCGTGCCTCTCGACGCCGGCCGTTGCCCGCTTCGGCGGCGATGGCGCTTCGAGCCCGGCAAGAACGAGATTCTGATTCATTCGTATGAACACCGCGTGAGGGCGCCCAATGATTCGCGGTACATCATCTTCGGCGTGTACGATTGGAAGCTGACGCCTGTCGAGTGACGGTGAGGAGCCTCGCTGCGCCAGTCAACCTGCTCTCGCCGCGTATGTCGGCGGTGGCAAATCCGGCAAAGGGTGAGAGACTGTGGAGATGCGGCCGCGAACCAATCCGCCTAAACGCTTGCACCTCCGTCTCACTTCTTTGGCCATCCTTCCTGCGCTGTTGGCCGCCGCTCCGCTCGGGATCGACCATGTCACCATCGCCGGGCGCGACTTGAAGGCTATGCGGGCCAGGCTGGCGGCGGCTGGGATCGAATCGCAGTACGGCGGGCCGCACAGCAACCATGCCACCGAGATGGCGCTGGTCAGCTTTCCCGACGGGTCTTACCTGGAGTTGATGGGGATTCAGCCCCACGCGGACGCCGGGGCGGTGGCCGCGCACTACTGGGCGAAGCAACTGGAAGGGGACGCTGGTCCCTGCGCCTGGGCGATGCAGTCCCGGGACGTCGCGGCGGAAGCCAAACGCCTTGCGGCTGCCGGCGTGGTTGTGAGCGAACCATTGCACAGCGGGCGGACCCGCCCCGACGGTGTGCGGCTGGATTGGCAGACGGCGCGGGTGGGTCCCGAGCCGAACGGCACCTTCTTTCCGTTCCTGATCCAGGATGTTACGGAGCGCGCCTTGCGCGCCTTTCCCACCGGCCAGCCCACCACCAGCGCCTTCCGAGGAGTGGCCAAGGTGGTGATTGCGGTCCGCGACCTGGATGGCGCGGTCGGCCGCTTCCGCCGGGCTTATGGCCTTCCCGCCCCGCTGCACCAGGCGGACCCGGGCTTCCAGGCGCGACTAGCCAGCTTCGACGGGACTCCGGTGGTGCTGGCGGCGCCATCGAGCGCAGATTCGTGGCTCAACGAACGGCTGGAGAAGTTTGGCCAGGGCCCCTGCGCCTTCATTCTTGCCGCGGCAAACGGCCTCGCCTTTCACGCCGCCGGCAAGACCCGATGGTTCGGCGTGGACGTTTCCTGGTTTGACGCCGAAAGACTCGGCTGGCGCCTGGGCTGGGAATGATGGAGCTGTCAGCTCATTGTTCTCACTCGCAGCGCAGCGCGTCCATCGGATCGATCCTCACGGCCCTTCGCGCGGGGATGTAGATCGCCAGTGCGGCCGCGGCGGCCAGGGTCAGGGGGATGGCGACGAAGGTTGCCGGGTCGCCGGCGGCGACGCCGAACAGCAGCGAGGCCAGCAGGCGCGCCAGCACGACCGCGGCCACAAGACCCAATACCAGGCCCACCCCGGCCGTTGCCATGCCTCGCCGGAACAGCATGCCCATCACCCTGGAGCGCTGCGCGCCCAGCGCCATGCGGATGCCGATATCGTGAGTCTCTTGCGCCACCAGGTAGGACATCACTCCGTACACGCCGATCGACGAGAGAATCAGCGCGAGCGCGCCGAAGATTGCCATTTCCCAGGCAACGTAGGCGATGCCGAGCGTGCGGTGCCTCACTACTTCCTCCATGCTTAGAACGCTGGGCGCCGGCTGCTGCTTGTCCACGGCGTGGAGGGCCGCGCTCACCGACCGGGCGGCTCGCCGGGAGTCGCCGTGCGTACGCAACCCGATATCCATAAACCGCAGCCTCTCCTGCGCATACGGCACGTAAATAACGGTGCGCGGGGAGCGGTCGAAGGCATCATAGGGAATGTCGTCCACCACGCCAACAATGGTCGTCCAAACGGCCGGTCCGTCGGTTCTGTCGACGCGAAAGCGTTTGCCTAGCGGCGAGTCCTCGCCGGGGAACCAGGTGCGCACCGTGTGTGCGCTGACGACGGCGACGGGCGTCGAATCGGCGGTGTCCGAAGCCGAGAGCAGGCGCCCTTTCAGCAAGCCAATGTGAAGGGTACGAAACAGATTGGGGCTGGCCGCCTGGTATAGGGCTTCGGGTTGCCGGCCGGGCGCCGGCGGTCTGCCTTCGATGGTGACGGGGATGGACGAATCGTGGCCCCTGTACGGCAATCTGGTCACGGCCGCGGCGGATTCCACCCCCGGAATCGCCGCCATACGTTCCAGCACATCGCGGTAATAGGCGCTCACGTCCGCGGCGGCCGGGTACTTGCGTTCGGAGATGGCCAGGCGAGCCGTCAACAGGCTGGACGGTTCGAAGACGCGGGCGTTTCCGGCGACCGAACTCAAGCCCCGCGCCAACAGGCTTGCGCCCACCAGCAGCACCACGGAAAGCGCGATCTCGGCAGCCACCAGGATGCCGCGCAGGCGAAGTTTCGAGCGGCTTGAAGACGATCCCCGGCCGCCCTCGTTCAAAATCCGGGTCAGATTTGGGCGCGAGCATTGCAAGGCGGGCGCCAGCCCCGCCAGGATGCCGCTTGCCACCGCGGCGAGCATGGTAAAGGCCAGCACACGGCCGTCCAGGCTCATCTGGCTCCATCCCGGAATATAGCGGGCTTCGTCGGCAGGCATGCTGGCCTGGATGGCCGCGATACCCCAACTGGCCAGCGCCAGCCCGGCTAATCCGCCGCCCAGCGCGAGCAGCAGGCTCTCGCTGAGAAACTGCACCACCAGGTGCCGCCGCGACGCCCCCAGCGAGATGCGCAAAGCCACCTCCCGCGTTCGCCCCAACCCGCGGGCAAACTGCAGGTTGGCTACGTTCACGCAGGCCACCAGCAGCACGAACAGAACCGCGCCAAACCCCAGAAACAGGTAATCACGAAACAGCGGCCCCAGCAGGAACCGGTGCATGGGGATAATGCGAAAGCGGCGGTCGCGATTGGTGTCCGGGTACTGCCGGGCCAGGCGCGCCGCGATGGTGTCGAGTTCCGCCTGCGCGCCAGGAATGCCCATTTCCGGCTTGAGCACTCCAATCACGGCAACGTAAGAGCGGTCCCGGGAACGCCGTTCTTCCTTGCTGAAGGATAGCGGCGTCCACAACTCGGAGGTTAGCGGGAATTCGAACCGGGCCGGCGCGACGCCAATGACCAGATACTCCATCTCGTCCAGGCGGATCTTCTTGCCGACGATGTTGCGGTCGGCGGCGAAACGGCGCTTCCAGAGTGAATCGCTCAGTATGGCGACGTGGTCATTACCCTCCTGGTCCTCGCCCATGGCAAAGCCGCGGCCCAAGGCCGGCCGCACCCCCAACGCGGAGAAGAAGTTGGGTCTTACGCGAAACTGGTTGATACGCTCCAGCTCGCCATCGTTACCGGCGATGTTGGCCGCGCCGCCTTCCCAGGCCGTGACCTGCTCGAAACAGGTCTGCTGGCGATCGATATCGGTGGCGTCGGCCGGGCTGACCGCCTTCCAACCGGTCGGATCGTCGTTCACGCGCTCGGTCACCACCGTCAGGCGGTCCAGATCGAGCGCCGGCATGGGCTTCCACAAAATGGAGTCGATAGCGCTAAAAATAGCCGTCGTGGCGCCGATGCCCAGCGCCAGCGTGGCCACTGCGGCGGCCATATAGCCCGGCGACTTGCGCAGCGTCCGCAGACCGAATCGGATATCCTGCCAAAGCTTCACATCTGTATCATCGGCACGTCGCATGCCAAGCTAAGGCATTGAGAAATCTCGGGGGGACGCGGCGGAGACTGTCCGTTTTCGGGACGATTGATCCCGTTGCGCGGCGGGTTACTCGTGTTTCTCCAGTTGCAGGGTAATGGTACCGATGGTGAACGGCATGCGCACGCGGATCTGTACCGGCAGCCGGCGGCGGTCGTCGCTCAACCAGATTTCGAGGTGAGCCGGGCGTTTGTACAGAACATTATTAAAAAGGTAAGCCTCCGAGCGGATGGTATGGAACATACCGTCCGGGGTTTTGACGTCCTCCCGCGCCTGGCCTTCCACTTTCGCCATCACCGCTTTTTTCCCGTCGCTCACGGCCACCATGCGGCTCTGGGCGGGTTCGAGATTGAGCGTGCGCAGCAGGTAGAGGCCGCCGGGAACGTCGTGGACACACGCAGGGGTGTCGATTTCGTGGGAGAGAATGACAGCGTTCTTCAACCGGTCGCGTTCGACGTAGGAGGCCTTGTGAGCCGACAGGTCGAAGGTGATCTTCGTTTCGCGCTGGCGGCTGCCTTCGTAGGCGGTCAACTGCACGCTTTCGGTGCACAGCGCCGGATTCAGGGTAGAGCTATATTGATCGGCTACGTGAAAGAATTTGGAGATCAGGCCGACCGAATCGAGCTGCATGGCGACCTGCCAGCCTTCGCGCGACTGCTCCAGAGATAGCCTGGCCTTGCCCGCGGTGATCAGGCGCCATTCCACGTTGTAGAAAAGGGTTTCCCGCGACGGCAGCGCTGGCGCCGACGCTTGAGGCATCGCCGGGCAAACGATCACCAATAGCGGCAGACCCAGCCGCAACAAAGGACGCATGAATTGTCAGTGTCGCACGAAGCGGCATCGGCATGCGAAATGGGCGGGTGGCCACCAGGCTGCTGGCGGCAGCCTGAGCGGGGTATCGACTTTAGCAGTGCGCGTGCGCAAGCTCCGCCTCGCTATCATCTTCCGCCAGCATGGCATCGTCCTCCAGCCGGTCCACAGGGGGTAGCTTTGGAGTCTTGGATTTCCCAAAGCGGTCGCGGGCAAGGGCTCGCAGAACATACGCAAGCACATACACCATACCCAACGGCGATCCGGTGACCAAATGCGTCACAATGCAGCGCCCAATCCGCCCGTGGATATCGCGGAGCTTCGCCTTCGCCTCTTCGGACGGGATCGCGTCAATTGCACTCATCAGTTTTTGGTGAGGTCTCTCCGTGATCTGTGGTGTGAAGGACCCCGCCGCCATGCTGCTGAGCACGAGGCGGGAAAACGTCAGCATATGGCTAAATCGAATGAGGCTATTCAGCAAAGTTCGCAAGCGGCCGTATGCGGTCTCGTCGAAGCCAATGCCGCCGTCGGCAGCATAGTCGAAAAGCTCGTCGCGCAGGGCGAATAGTTTCTGGCGGGTGCAGTCGACACGATACTCTCTGACGCCGAAGTAAACGAGAGCCCAGAGTAGCAACAGCCCTAGCCCGGAGTGCAGGGCGGTAATAGCCGATTCCATCGAAATCATTCCCTATCCTCCTTTCGAGTAGTCCCTCGCCCGGTTAGACGGCTGGACGAGCGTCTTGGATCCAACCGCTCTTCAAGCTCGCGATTGCGCCTTGCCAGGTATTCGGTTTTGTCCCTACGCAGTTTCCGTTCCCGAATCCCATATAAAACGCCGCCAGCGCCGGCCGCATACGATATCGATTGCGATATCGACATTTGTGCCAGGAACTTTATGCCGATATCCGCAAAAGTGTACTTTCCCGCTAGTGACTCAACTGCACCAGTCAACCAATAGATTATCAGAGCCAAGGAACCGTACTGAACCAGGGCCTTAAGCACGCCTCCGACGTTGTCGGCATCACGAAGGTAAAAGGCCCACTTCCCTTCGACATCGGCGCGTCTGACCGAGGTTGTCATTGGCTCCGTACTACATGTTATACCCTTTCACCATCCGTCCCTGGTCAGCGAACGCCGGCCCTATCGCGCGATCCTGGCCAAGGTGTCCCAGAATTCCGGAAAAGAAACTGAGGCTGCCTCGGCGCCGAGTATCGCGGAGCGGCCATCGCCGGCCAGCGCGGCCACGGCGAAAGCCATGGCAATGCGGTGGTCGCCATGGGAATCGAATTCGGCGGCGCGAAACCTCTGCCGGCCCGGCACCACTAATCCGTCCGGCAGTTCCTCGGCCTCAATGCCCATGCGCCTCAGGTTATCGACCACGGTGCGTATCCGGTCGGTTTCCTTGACGCGCAACTCGGCGGCATCTTTCACGGTTAAGCCTTCCTCGGTAGCCGCGCCCAGCACTGCCAGCGCCGGGATCTCGTCGATTAACGCCGCCGTCAACGCGCCTTCCACGATACCCCCTTTCAGGGCGGAATGGCACACCACGATGTCGCCCACCAGTTCGCCGTTGCGGCTTTCGAGTTGGGGGATGCGGAGATTGGCGCCCATCCCCACCAGCAGATCGAGCAGCGCCGAGCGGGTGGGATTCAAGCCTACCCCGCGAATGGTCAGCTCCGAGCCTGGTATCAGCAGCGCGGCCACGATGAAAAACGCAGCGGAAGAAAGATCGGATGGCACCGTCAGCTCGCGCCCTTCCAGCCTGGGCCGGCCGGTCAACTCGATCCGGCTCCGTTCCACGCGAAGGTCCGCGCCAAATTCCCGCAGGGCGATCTCGGAATGATCGCGCGAGCGCACCGGCTCCTCCACCGTGGTCACCCCGTCCGCGAATAGACCGGCGAACAGCACGCACGTTTTTACCTGGGCGCTGGGTACCGGCAGCCGGTATTCAATCGGGTGGAGGGACGCGCCGTCGATTTCGAGCGGCGGGAACTTGCCCTCGCGAGCGCCGATGTGCGCCCCCATTTTCGCCAGCGGATCCATCACCCGCCGCATCGGCCGCCGCGACAGCGATTCGTCTCCGAACAGGCGCGAACGAAAAGGCTGTGCCGCCAGAATGCCGCAAAGCATACGGATGGTCGAGCCGGAATTGCCGGCATCGAGATCGCCCGCCGGCGCGCGCAGGCCGGCTAGGCCGCGGCCCCCGATGGTAAGTTCGGTTCCCTCCCCGGCGACCTCGATTCCCAGCGCCCGCAGGCAATCGAGCGTGGAGCGGCAGTCGGCGCCGGTGGAATAGTTGCGGATCCGCGTGACCCCCTCCGCGATAGAGGCGATTAGCGCATAGCGATGGGAAATCGATTTGTCGCCGGGCAAAGCGATCTCGCCGGAGACAGAAGCGGCGGGAGAGATGAATTGTCGCATGACGGAAATTACCATTGTAGGCTGGCAGTGCTGGCCCGGGCTGACCAGCCTCCGGAGGGCATTCACAAACGCCAGCAACGGTCTGCCGGTAAATGAGGCTTCAAGCGTTGCCGCTTTCTCCGGCATGCGTTTCCAGTCGACGGCCTCGTTCAACCGCGGGGGAACGGGCGCCCTCGACGCCGCCAAAACCATCCTGATCGCAGGCAAACTCGACCTGTCATGTCAACCCACTCGAAATAGCGAAGAACCCTTTTCTTACTCAGCGCTTTCTTACTTCAGATCGTCGGCTTTTACGGCGAAGAATCGTCCGATGATGGCCGCCGTCTGTTGCCAACCTTGGGTCTCGGCTAGCAATTGTTTGCGTCCGCCGCGTGTCAACCGGTAAAAGCGCGCCTTGCGGTTATTTTCGGAGGTGCCCCATTCGGCGGCGATAGAACCCTCCTGCTCCATTTTTAGCAGTACCGGATACAGAGTGCCCTGATTGAGGGCGAGGAGATCCCCACTGATTTGCTCGATCCGCCGGGCAATCCCGTAGCCATGCAAAGGCCCCAGCACATCCAGCGTCTTTAGCACCATCAGCGCCAGGGTGCCCTGTTGAACGTCCGTCTTCTCTTTCATGCCTCTATTGGGTTTCCAACATGAAGCATGGCACATTCCATTTGGGAAAGCAACAGGAGCCTGGCGCGGCTTCTACGCGGCCAGGGGACGGCCAATCTCCCAGTGATGGCCGAACGGATCGACCAGCCGCCCTATCCGCCAGCCGTGGCCCTCGCTAACACCGTAGACTTCAGTTGCACCGGCATGCAGCGCATGCGCGAAGACAGAATCAGGGTCGGCCACGGTCAGGATCATTCGAACGGAACCGCCGCCGGGGGACTCTGGGCTGAAGTTGCCATGTTCCGGAGATTCGTCGCTTAACCAGAACTCTGCGCCGTCCACGGAAAGTCTGGCGACCACGCTTCCAGCGGGGCCGTCCAGGCGATAAACCTCCGCCGCTCCGAATGCCGATTTGTAGAACTCGACAGCTTCGGTCCCGTTCCGAACCGACAGCCAAGGCGCGATCGAGGTTGTGAATGAGTCCATTCTCCGCTCCTGGGTTTCCAGCGTATCCCACAGGGCGGAATGAGGCAAACTCCAGGCCCGCGCCCGCCGGCTCTACTGAGTCCTCCCGGCGCGGGCTGGCCGTCTCCAGCTACCGGAAACTCGCTCCCCGCCAATCACTTCCATCTTCTGCGCGGCCACCGCTCCATTGCCCGGTTCCTGCGCTGCCGCCAAGGCCGACGTCGAGAACACCGGATGGATCGCGTTCTCCCGCGATTGTAGCTGCTTTCGAATGTCTCGACCGCGCCGGCGGACCCGCCCGGCAAAAGCTGTGAGTCGCGGCTGGGGCTGTGTTCGAGCCCTGATAGAGTGGAGTGGTGACTGCAGTGGAAGCGTACGAATTGGCAACTCAGGGGGGAGCGACGGACTTTGCACGGCTGATCGGTGCGTGCGAATTGTTCGGTCGCTACTGTCTGATCGGTGGCTTGGCCGTCAATTGCTACGTCGAGCCAGTGTACACGCTGGATGTCGACCTGGTAGTGATCGCGGCGAGCCTGCCCGAGTTGACTGCGCACCTCGAGGCGCAAGGCTTCAAAACCGAAGTGCACGCTCACTCGGTGAATGCGCTGGCGCCCGGAAGCGAACTTCGGATTCAGTTCACCACCGACGAACGATACCAAGCCTTCCCGGCCCGATCGGTGGAGGCCAATGTCCTAGGGATACGAGTCAAGATCGCTTGCCGCGAGGATGTGACGCAGGGCAAGCTTTGGGCGTATGGCGACCCGCACCGACGGCTGAGCAAACGCAAAAAGGACGAGCTGGACCTGATCCGGCTGGCCGAGGCCTATCCGGAGCTGAAATCACTTTACCCGAGAGAGCTGCGGGAACAACTGGACCGCGGGTAAAGGGGGCTCATGCCCAACTGGACGGTCGTAGTCCACTTTTCCGCAAAGCCCGTTTACGGCTAAACGGACTGATCCGATGTTTGGAAGCGCGGAAGTCGCGTGTAGGGTTGACCGCTGAACCGATGCTCTGCCCCACGGCGCGGCGGTGTTGGGCCGAAGGCCCGCTCCACGCTCGGTGGTGCATCGTGATATAAATCAGGCTGTTGAGCCAAACTAGCGTCTCATCGCGAGACAGGTTGCGCGCCGCCCTGGAACACCGCGAGCCGGACCGGATTCCGGTGGATTTTGGAGGCACCACCGTAACCGGCATGCACGTCAGTTGCGTGGCGGGTTTGCGCCACTACTATGGGCTGACGCCGGGGCCGGTAAAGGTACACGAACCCGGCCAGATGCTGGGCCTGGTGGAGGACGACCTGCGCGCGGCGATGGGGCTCGACGTTATCGGGCTGTTCCCGCGCAAGGTGAAGTTCGGCCTTCCCACCACGGCCTGGAAAGAGTGGGATTTCCGCGGGCTGGAGGTGCTGGTGCCGGTCGATTTCCGCACCAGAACCGAGCCCAATGGCGACATCCTTATTTATCCCGAGGGCGATGAAACGGTGGCGCCGAGCGGGTCCATGCCGATGGGCAGCGCGTTCTTCGACACCATCGTGCGGCAGCCGGAAATCGACGAAGCGAAGCTCGACCCGGCGGACAACCTGGAAGAGTACGGCGCCGTTTCCGGGGAAGACCTGGACCATCTGGAACGATCGGCGCGCGCGGCGGCCGCAAGCGGGTACGGCGTGGCGGCGGGGTTTGGGGGCACGGGCCTGGGCGACATTGCCCTGGTGCCGGGGCCGGGGCTGAAGAACCCCAAAGGGATACGCGACGTCGCCGAGTGGTACATTTCCACGCGCACGCGCCGCGGATACATCCACAAAGTCTTCGAGCGGCAGTGCGAAATCGCCATCGGGAACCTGGCGCTCATTCACGCCCGCATCGGCGACGTAGTGGACTCGATGTACGTCTGCGGCACCGATTTCGGCACCCAGACTTCGGCCTTCTGCTCGGTCGCCACCTTTCGCGAGTTGTGGTTCCCCTACTACAAGCGCATCAACGACTGGGTACACGCCAATACGGGCTGGAAGTGTTTCAAACACTCCTGCGGCAGCGTGGAGCGCTTCTTCGAGAGCTTCATCGAGGCCGGTTTCGATATTGTCAATCCGGTGCAGTGCTCGGCGGCGGGCATGGAACCGGCCGGGTTGAAGCAGAAGTACGGCTCGCGCCTGGTTTTCTGGGGCGGCGGCGTGGATACGCAAAAGACCTTGCCTTTCGGTACGCCGCACCAGGTGCGGGAGGAAGTCCTGCGCCGCTGCGAGGTTTTCGCGCCCGGCGGCGGGTTCGTGTTCAACTCGATTCATAATCTGCAGGCCGGCACCCCGGTGGAGAATATCGTCGCCATGCTGGATGCCGTCCATCAATTCAACGGAGTCTCACATGCCTGAACTGGATAATGCCAAACTGCGCGAAGCCGTGCTCAACGGCGATTGGAAAACCGCCGCCGCCGTCACCAAGGCTGCCATTGCCGAAGGGGTAGAGCCGCTCGCCATCGTGACCGGATGCCTGGTGCCGGCCATGGACGAGGTGGGCCGGCTCTTCGAGTGCGAAGAGTACTTTGTGCCCGAGATGCTGCTCTCGGCGCGCGCCATGAAGGCGTCCATGGAGATTCTCCGGCCATTGCTGGCGGCGGCGGGCACCCAGCCGGTTGGGCGCGTGGCGATTGGAACGGTGAAGGGCGACCTGCACGACATCGGCAAGAACCTGGTTGGGGCTATGCTGGAGGGCGGCGGCTTCGAGGTGATCGACCTGGGCGCCGACGTATCGGCCGAACGCTTCATCGAAGCGATTACCAAGAGCAACGCCAACCTGGTGGCTCTCTCCGCCTTGTTGACGGTGACGATGCCGGCGATGAAAACCATCATTGAAGCTTTCCGCGCCGCCGGGGTGCGCGAGAAGGTTAAGGTAATGGTGGGCGGAGCGCCGGTGACACAGCAGTACGCCGACTCCATCGGGGCCGACGGTTATGGCGATAGCGCTGGAGCGGCGGTGGCCCTGGCGCGCAAACTGGTGGCCGCGTGAGCCGCCTCGGCGATTGGCTGGCCGGCGGCCTGCTGATCACCGACGGAGCCTGGGGGACGGAGTTGCAGGCTCGCGGTCTCGACCCCGGCGCGGCACCGGACACCTGGAACCTGACCCATCCCGACCTCGTGGAAGCGGTGGCGCGCGCCTATGTGGACGCGGGCAGCCAGGTCATTCTCACCAACACCTTCCGTGCCAACGCGGTCGCCATGGAAGGCGACCTGGAGGCGATCAATCGCGCCGGGGTGGCCATTTCGAAGCGCGCGGCAGGCGCGAGCGCGCTGGTATTTGCCTCCATCGGGCCGACCGGCAAAATGCTGATGGCCGGCGAGATCGACGAGGAGCGGGTGGCCGGCGCCTTTGCCGCCCAGGCCGCGGCGCTGGCGTCGGCCGGCGCCGACGCCCTGCTGGTGGAGACGATGAGCGATATCGAAGAGGCGCGCCTGGCCGTGGCCGCCGCCAAGAGTACGGGCCTGCCGGCGATCGTCTCCTTCGCTTTCGATTCGGGCAAGAACCGGGACCGCACCATGATGGGCGCGACGCCCGAGGCCGTGGCCGCGGCCATGCGGGAAGCGGGAGCCGACGCGGTGGGCGCCAACTGCGGCGTTGGGGTGGAGTATGCCGCTCCCGTCTGCCGGCGCCTGCGCGCGGCCAGCGGCCTCCCCATCTGGATCAAGCCCAACGCCGGCCTGCCGCAGATGAACGGGACCGCCATCCGCTATGGCACGTCGGCGGAGTTCTTCGCTTCCCACTACGCCGCCCTGCGCGACGCCGGCGCGTCGTTTCTGGGCTGCTGCTGCGGTTCCACGCCGGCTTTCATTCGCGCTTTGGTGAGCGCCCGGTCCGCATCCAGCTGATCACTGAGGTTGACAGCTCGAGATACCGGCTAAACTACTACCGGGGGACACATGGCTAAAGGACCGATCGGCGAGCGGGAAGTCAGACAGTATCGCGAGGACGGTTTCGTGGTGGTGCGCGGCATGTTCGACCAGGCGGAGATCGAGCTGCTGCGCCGGTCGGCCAAGCACGACAAGGCGCTCGACGATCACTCGTTCGGCAGGGCCGACGACCAGGGCGGCGTGGTTCGGCTTTCGCTCTGGAACCATCCCGGCAACGGCATTTACGGCATGTTTGCGCGCTGCCGTTCGCTGGTGGATTCCGCCGAAGCGCTGCTTGCGGGCGAGGTCTACCACTACCACTCGAAGATGATCATGAAGGAGCCCAGGGTCGGCGGCGCCTGGGCCTGGCACCAGGATTACGGCTACTGGTACCAGAATGGGGTTCTGTTTCCCCTCCTCACCAGCGCTTTCATCGCCGTCGACCGCGCCACCCGGGAGAACGGCTGCCTCCAGGTGTTGAAGGCCTCGCATCTGGCCGGCCGGGTGGATCACATCCTCACCGGCGACCAGGCGGGCGCCGATCCGGAGCGCGTCGGCGAGCTCGCCAAACGCCTGGAACTGGTGCATGTCGAGATGGAACCGGGCGACGTGATCTTCTTCGATTCGAACCTGCTGCACCGCAGCGACCAGAATCGCTCGGAACACCCGCGCTGGTCGATGATCTGTTGCTATAACGCGGCGCGCAACGATCCGTACAAGGAGGCTCATCACCCGCGCTACACGCCGCTAGAGAAAGTGGACGACGCCAGGATCCTGGAAGTTGGAGCCAGGCGCTTCGCCGAAGACGTCGCCGACGTCGCCTGGCTCGATCCGGGCAAGGACACCAGTGCCTCCAGCCTGGCGGAAAAGGCGCAGCAGTGATTTGCGAAGAAGGTAGGGCGGACCCCCCGGTCCGCAGCCGGCCCCCTGGCCGGCTTGCCGGGCGTGGCAAGCGCTCGATTCCGCGCGAGAAGGGTGGGTCCTGGGGGACCCGCGCGGACCAGGGGGTCCGCCCCACCACTGATGCTGCATTGCAAAGGCCCAATCATGAACAGTAAAGAACGGATTCAGGCAACTCTCGCCCATCGCCAGCCGGATCGGGTGCCGATCGATTTCGGCGGCACCGCGGTGACCGGAATGCATGTCAGCACGGTGGCGGCGATGCGCGACCACTACGGCTTGGAGAAACGGCCGGTAAAGATCCACGAGCCGTACCAGATGCTCGGCCTGCTGGAGGGCGACCTGCTCGACGCCATGGGCATCGACGTGGTAGGAGTTTGTCCCCGTAAGACCATGTTTGGATTTCCCAACGACCGCTGGAAGCCATGGAATTTCCGCGGCCTCGAAGTCCTGGTCAGCGAGGAGTTCCGCATCACCGAGGAAGCCAATGGAGATGTCCTCATCTATCCGGAAGGCGACCTGACGGCGCCTCCGAGCGGACGCATGCCGGCGGGAAGCCAGTTCTTCGATACCATCGTGCGCCAGCCGCCGTTGGACGACGATCGCCTGGACCCGCGGGACAATCTCGAGGAGTTCGGGCCGATCGGCGACGAGGATCTCGAGTATCTGGTTTCGAGCGTTTGCGAAGCGGCCTCGACGGGCCGCGCCGTCGCCGCCAATTTCGGCGGCACCGCTTTCGGCGATATCGCCCTGGTTCCCGCGCCGAATCTCAAGGCCCCCAAAGGGATCCGCGACGTCGCCGAGTGGTACGTATCCACCCGGTCGCGCCGCGATTACATCCACCGCGTGTTCGAGTCGCAATGCGAGTTCGCGCTTGCCAACCTGGCCCGCATCCATCAGCGCGTCGGCGACTCGGTCGAGGCGGTTTTCGTCTGCGGCACCGATTTCGGCACCCAGACCTCGGCCTTTTGCTCCGTCCCCGCGTTTCGCGAATTGTGGTTTCCCTATTACAAACGGGTCAACGACTGGATTCACGCCCACACCGCCTGGAAGACCTTCAAGCACTCGTGCGGCAGCGTGGCGCGGTTCTTCCCAAGCTTCATTGAAGCCGGCTTCGACATTATCAATCCGGTGCAGTGTTCGGCTGCCGGCATGGACCCCGCCCAATTGAAACAGGAGTACGGTTCGCGTCTGGTATTCTGGGGCGGCGGCGTCGACACGCAAAAGACGCTTCCGTTCGGCACCCCGGCCGAAGTGCGCGAAGAGGTGCTGCGCCGCTGCGAGATTTTCGCCCCCGGCGGCGGCTTCGTCTTCAATTCCATTCACAACGTGCAGGCCGGCACGCCGGTAGGGAACATCGTGGCCATGATCGACGCCGTCCACGAGTTCAACGGGGCGGGCCGCGCCTGATTCGGGGTGAGGCGCCTGTGGCGCAGCCCTCTTGGCTTCCGAACTCCTGAAGTCGCCTCCATCATTTCGCGCCCTGAAGGAAATAAGCTGACCCAATTTTTGTGGGGCAGGTTGGCAACCTGCGGACCGATTGTCAATCGGCCCAGCCGGGCCGCTCGCTGGCCGCCGAAACTGGCTCAAACCAAATTCCACGACGTCAGAAGTTCGGAGATTCGTCTCGGCGCCTCCTCGCCAGCTCAATACATTGACCATCGGCGATCTTGCTGGCGCCGAGTGGGCGACCGAAAGCCGGGTTCTCGTTCCAGTCGAGGAAGCGCCGAGACGAACCCCGGCGCGGCACAACCGCCTCTTGATCGTTCACGCCGGGGACGCTTGCGCGAAAAATGCCGTAGCCGGTGACTCCGGGAGGCAATGCCGCAGCCCTCTAAGCGGACTGACAGTCGGATTCATTGCCCGCCATGTTGGCGAAGGACATCCGCAACATCCGAGTGGTGCTGGCCTAGCGCCGCACGTAACGGCGTCGTTCCATCATTAGCCTTTGCGTTGACGTCGGCTCTGTTGGCTATGAGTAGCTCGGCAACCGCCTTGCGACCCATCACGGCCGCCGCATGAAGAGGCGTATATCCACCGTTCTCTTTGGCTCCGACATCGGCGCCGTTGGCAAGGAGAACGCTTGCCACTTCGACTGACCCATCGAACGCAGCCTGATGAAGCGGAGTCGTACCGTCATTTGCCTTAGCATTCACGTCAGCCTTGTTAGCAATTAGAAGCTCAGAAATATCCTTCTGACTGGTCGCAGCGGCCAAATGCAACGGGGTACTGCCCTTCTCGTTCTTGGTCACAACTAAAGTTGGATCAGTCTTGATGAGGGCTCGAACCTTCGCCAAGTCACCCTGGGTAATGGCCTTATCAAATTCACCAATATCCGACCTAACGCTGTTGTCAGCGTCTTTACGAGCAACGATCTTGTCGTCGCGAAATATAACTACAGCCTCCGCATCGGACGCCGGCCCAGATGTGTTCAGGCCGATGCGACCTCCGCCAACATCGCTGGCAAAACCGAGAATGACGGCTTCTTGAGGGCTGATCGACAGCGAATATGAACCAATTGTCACGTCGTCCAAAAGGTAGCCATAGGGCGGATTGGGATCGCGGTGCATTCCATGACCCCATTTAACGGCGCCACTGCGAACGGTCAGCTTAGTCGAGTTTGGGTGGAGATTATAGAAAGCAATGTAGCCGTCCGGTGTCGGGTTGGTAGTAGCAACCGCCCAATCGGCTTCTTCCTTGGCGACGTTTGCCTTGGCTGCTGATGCGGAGCTGGCAGTGCCGTTCGCTCTTGAACTGGGTTTCGCAGAAACAAGAAGCGCCATCGTTTTCTGATCGAGTATCCCCGTTACCG
The DNA here is from genome assembly GCA_049509915.1 of Bryobacteraceae bacterium. GTDB lineage: Bacteria > Acidobacteriota > Terriglobia > Bryobacterales > Bryobacteraceae > JBEKYD01. Next base: position 68,474 of record JBEKZL010000002.1, read on the forward strand.
GCAAACCATGCTGTGATTGAAACTTCCTCAGCGCTCCAACTGTCTTCGCTCCCAAAGCCCCGTCCGGCGTTCCTGCGTCATAACCCAAGTCAAGGAGATGCTGCTGTGCCTCTTGAATGCCCCTCTTCGTTACAGGGGCAGTTTGAGCTTTCGCTAAACCAGCCACTGCACAGAGCCACAAGACCACCACCGCACACCCGACGGAATTGAATCGTTGATTCACGCGGCGAATTTTACCATACAGTCGTCCCTTCGACTTCCGAGCCAATCTTTGTCGGGAAGTATGCAGACAATTGACTAGGCGCTTCATTATGTGGCGCGGGCTGTGGAAGACACCGATGAGATGGCGTGCTCTCCCCCGACCCCATTCGGGGCCTGCGGCTCGCACGACCTCATCAGGGATAATGCGCGTCCGGCTCGCTTCGACGTGGTGCGCCATCTCCCGCAACAAGCCATCCCCTCGGAATTTGATTTTTCAAAATCCGAAATCGCCCTCATGGCAACCTACCGCAGCCCCGTCGCCAAAGCCAGAGACTGGTTCCCGGCCATCGCCAAGCTGCTCGGAATGGCGGCCTGACGCCACGAAACCGCCGCACGACGAAAATGAAGAAGACGTTCCTCGGTTTGACCGCGGCGGCGTTCGGGACTGGCATACTTGAGTGCATGGGTCGCATTCGCATTCTGCCGGATCAGGTCGCCAACAAAATCGCTGCCGGCGAAGTGGTGGAGCGGCCGGCTTCGGTGGTCAAGGAGCTGCTCGAAAACTCGCTCGACGCGGGCTCGACCGACCTGCGCATCGAAGTCGAGGCGGGCGGCCGGCGCCTGATCCGCATCGTGGACGACGGTTGCGGCATGCTGCGCGACGACGCGCTGCTGGCGTTTGAACGGCACGCCACCAGCAAGCTGCGCGACGTCAAGGATCTGTTGTCGATCGCGAC
>JBEKZL010000020.1:0-68272 GCA_049509915.1 Bryobacteraceae bacterium
ACGGCCACCTGGTCCACCTTGGCCTTCCCGTCGGTGGAGTTCGAGATCGATTCTTCGATCAGATCCGCCGTATCCTTGGCCGCGGCGGCACAACGCTGGGCGAGATTGCGGACCTCGTCCGCCACCACGGCGAAACCCATGCCGGCCTCTCCGGCGCGCGCCGCTTCCACCGCCGCGTTCAGGGCCAGAATGTTGGTCTGAAACGAGATCTCGTCGATCACCTTGGAAATCTTTCAAATTTAGCGTCCAGTTGGAAGGGTTACGGCGTCTGCGGGTAGAGCCTGTGGAATCTGCCAGTTTCGCACGAAAAAGAGCGTAGGAACCTTCACCAGATCGTCGCCGTCACAATCCGATTTCCCGAAGGCGATCTTCCACGTTTTTGAGCCTATCCCCAAATCGCCAAGCAAACTCCACCGATCATCATGACCCATGCAAGACCGACAAGAGTTAATCCTGTAAAGCCCGAATCGTAGGCAGCTTCGGCCATCCGACTGCGACGAATGGAATCTCCAATTCGCACCATAAGCAGGTAGCCTAAGACCGCCACGACGATGCCCACGAATCGCATAGAAGCCTATAATGGTACCAGTCTTGGAGCGATGAAATGAACTACGATAGCTACACTGCGGCGATCAAGGCGCTGTTGGATGAGGTCAACGGATTGACCGGCCTTGATCTTGAAATTCACCCCGGCTGGAGTTGTCCAATTCTGGACGCAAGAACGATTAGCGTTGGCTATAAACTGCATCGCAGGTCGGGGGAACCCCGAACCATGAGCTTGGCGGTGGATACATTCAGTGGGTTTGACTACTTGCCAGATGGCAGCACGCCTCTGAACACCAATGCCAAGGGGCAAATTGTCAAGGCCATTGAAGATTTCTGGAGTGCCGGGGCCTCGGCAAAACACACATTTGTCGAAGTGTAGTAACCGGGGTCGTGAAAACATGTTGAAGCTCATTCGTCTTCTTCCGCTGCTAGTGATGTTTGCTCTGCCAACTGAGGCGTCGGATCTAAAGACTGGCGTTGACGCCTTCGATAAGGGCGACTATGCGACGGCCTTGCGGGAACTGAAGCCGCTTGCCGAAAAGGGCCAGTCTGTCGCCCAAGTCACTCTTGGACTGATGTACTACCAAGCCAACGGCGTGGCCCAAGACTATCACGAAGCGTTGAAGTGGTTTCTTCGAGCCGCAGACCAAGGTGAAGAGATGGCCCAATTAAGCCTTGGCTTCTTATACGCTGCCGGGCAAGGTGTAGATAAGGACTTCGTTCAGGCATACATGAGGCTCAGTCTTTGTGTTGCCGATCCCAACGTCGGAGCCAATTGCAGAAAGAATCGGGAGCTTGTTAGCAACCAAATGACGCCGACGCAGATTGCCGAAGGTCAGCGGCTTGCAGCGGACTGGAAACAAAAGCACGGCAAAAAGTGACTAACTAAACGCCTATCCAATCTCAATTGCATTTGGACAGTATTTCATCGCCATGTCGTAGGCCAATCGGTGCATAGTGTCTGGATCTGGTGGAAAGCCGGGCATTTCTCCGAAAGTGCTGATCCAGTCAATCGTTTTCATCGCCGTAATTGCCGCTTCGGTGCCGCCGATGATACCAGTGGTACGCACACACATGACTGCCGCAAACCGAATGTCGTGATGCTCCCTCAACAGAATGGCGGCAAGGTGACTGGCTGACTGCTTCTCCTGTTCAGTGTGTGATGGGGAATCTCTGCCGGTAAGGAGATTGGCGACAGCAGTGATTAACCGCCGATCTTCCCTTTGACCAAGCCGTCTCTGCTCCTGCAAAGCAGCTTCGCAAATGGCAATCGCAACGATATTGACGTGTCCATTCATCTTTGCGAATAGGGCTTTCTTTCCGAACATGGCAGATCTCCTTCTTCGTATCAAGTTCAGTTCGGCGTCTTAGGCGGTGAAGGCTTAGTCTGCTGGACAACAGGTTGGATCTGAGGGACTGATTTCGGCAAGAACTGGTCTCTCACAATTAGCACGACCTGAATGACAGTTAACAGAAGCAGAGCAATGGTCAGCCAGATAATTGACTTTGTTAGTCGCTCCAACCGTTCAGAAGAGCGAACCAAGTTCTGAATCGAAGCACCTACCGTCGTGACGGTTCCTTCCAGCTTGTTCGTGACCGCTTCGACACGCTGGCCTGATTCCGTGAGACTCAGTGTTTGCGATGCGATGTTCTGCAAGAACCGGCGCTGCAACTCTTCGACGGCCATCTGGTAATAGCCCGGACTCCCGCAGCTTGCCATGATGTCATACAGCTTCTCTGTTGACACTGCCCGGATGTCCTCAAGAGAGTAGTCCTTTTCAATACCCACGAGTTATCCCCATAATACGTCATCAAGACTGGTTGGTCGCCGTTGAAATATGCGTATGCGAATCCAGCAAAGCGAAGGCATCGCCCTTGTTGTGGCCGTGCAAAGTTTGTTCTCGTGTCTCACAGACCACGCCACGCCCACCTGTAGATCACGCCGTCTTTAGTAACCCAAAACATCCGATAGACTCTCCACTGGTAGGTTTGGCCCGGATTATAGGTGGTATGACTGGTGGCGCTTCCCCAAACCGTGCTCCCGGTGGCAGTTGCGCTTCCGGTGGTTTGAGTGGTGGATGACCCCGGCGTGGTGTATGAACGTGTCGCCGTCCACACCATTACCCTTCCGCCCGATCCATCATCGAACACTTGATCGGGTGGTCCCCAACTAGCCATAAGGTCGTTGAAATTATGCCCTTGCCAACTGGTCATCACCTTGTTCATCCTGGCAGCGCAGCCGGTAAGAGTGATGAGGATTAGCAGAACTGTTGAAAAAGTGGCAAGCCGTTTCATAGCTCTCTCGCTTCTCGTTCGGGGAGAATATCCCTCAACAATCGTACACCACCGGACAGGACTGAAAGGAGAAAAGGCCCTCGAAAAACTCTGGTGCCGTCCGGGAACGCTTCACAATCCTTGGCGCACAGCGTGATGCTTGAGAATTTGATTCACGGCGAATCCGTGCCAACGCTTGCCTGGAGTGCGTGTCGGGACGCCATCGTCGTTCAAGGTGGCCGCAATGCGATCAAACGCCATGCCAGAAGCTCTGAGTTCCTGCATGTGGGCAATAATGGCTAGTTCGTCTTCCGTCGCACCGTACGGCTTCCTGCCCTCACAGCGGCCAGTTCTGGCCTTCATTCGCTGCCGTGCCCCACGGAGCTTCAAAACGATATTGGCCTTTTCACATTGGGCAATGGCACCCTGGAATTGACGGAACATAACCCGGTACGGATCGTCTTTCAAGAGGTCCGGTTCCTCTGCGGAAATCAGTTCAAAGCCGTGGCGCTTCAGTTCGGCAATGATGCTCTCCTGGACGGATAGGCTGCGTGCAAGGCGATCCAGTCGTTCGATCAAAATCTGTTTGACGCCATTTGCGTGGAGCGCCGCCAGCATCTCCATGAAAGCGGGCCGGTCCTTCAGTTCTCTCTCTCCGCTGACGCCACGTTCTTTGAAGATCCGAACCACTTTGATGTCGTTGGCAGCGGCGTAGAGGTTGATGCTCTGAAGTTGGCGTGTGTATCCATCACCGGCCTCTTGCGCCTTGCCGCTCACTCTCAGGTACGCAAATGCCTTTGCCATGTAAAGTCCATTATGGAGCTAAATGTGCAAAGAGCCTCGGCAGCGCCGGCGGCGGCTTGCCTCCGGTCGTGATCCACCAAGGCGAGAATTGCGGCGCGAGCTTGTACGAAGGCCGGATCGGCCTCCCCCATGTACTTGTCGAAGGCTTCCTTCTTCGTTCCAGCGGCGTGGTGACGTTGCCGTACAACGAGCGGGCGTCGGACTCGACAACGCTGTTTTCATAAGCCTGGAGGTCGCCCTGCATCTTGGTCTTCAGCTCATCCATCCTCTGCTCCACGGCCGGCAGGATACTGGGATCGGCGGTCGCCATATGCTTCCATGCATTACCCCGGTACGCCTGGAAGTCGCTCTCGATTGTGGCAACGGCGGCACTCCTTGTCCGAAGCGCGATGACCGATTGCAGTTGGCCATCGATCGCGCCGAAGTTGTAGGCGGCGGTGCCTCCCAGCACGACGGTAAGAAAAACCAGCACAGCGCTGGACGACCCGAATTTCTTTCCTATGGTCAAGCGTGATCTCATTTTCCCTCTTAGTCTTCCAATTCCGCGCGGCTTCCGATGATTGTCCGCGAGTGCGGCCATACAGCCCCGCAGTTACTATATCGGCGGAATTCGCGAGCCCTGTAGAGAGCTTTTCGAAAAGTAATTGAGCAAGTGGGGTCAGCGGGGCGCGCTTCTGGCGGCCAGACAACTACGACGCGCGTTGAAGGTCGGCGCCGGCGGCGCGTTGCTATTCCGCGTCCTCCGCCAGCACGCGAAACAGTTCCGGTGGCGGCGCCGGTTTTTGCTCTTCGCCGCCCTCCAGGTCCAGGTAGCGCGTATCCAGCAGGCGGCCGGTTTCGAGGTTGCCCATTGCCGAGAGAATGTTTTCCTTCAGGTGCGGGTACTCCTGTTCGAGCGAAGCGAACAGGCCGCGCAGCGAGCGCCGCACCGTGCCAGTCCGCTGCGAGCAGCCGCACGGGACGATGGGCACGCCACGCGATGCGGCGTAGGCGCGGGTGATTTCCTCGGTGACAAACACCAGCGGGCGGATCAGGCGATATTCGTGGGCGCGAGAGAAAGTGACCGGCGGCAGCGCGCTCAGCTTCCCGGTGAACATGGTGTTGCGCAGCAGCGCTTCGCAGAAGTCGTCGGCCGTGTGCCCGAAGGCGATTACGTTGGCGCCCAGATTGTGAGCGATTTCGTAGACCGCGCGGCGGCGGTAACGGCTACATAGATCGCAGCCGTGACCGGGCTGGTCCTCGAGGAGCTTGAGCGAAGGCGCGTCGCGGAAATAAGTCCAGGCAACGCCGCGCTGGCGCAGGTACTCGCCCAGAGGTTCGATGGGCCGCAGGAATTTACCCTGTTCCACGGTGAACGCGCAGACGGAGAATTCGATGGGCGCGCGCTTTTCGAGCAACAGCAAGGCTTCGAGCAGGGTTGCCGAATCCTTGCCGCCCGAAAGCGCTACGGCCACGCGGTCGCCTTCGCGAATCATCTTGAAGCGTCGAATCGCCTCGCCGACTTTGCGCAGCAGTGTTTTTTCCAGATCCACTATTAGCGATTATAGCGGGGCGACCCCGGTTCGCCGTTTGGGTGGCTAGCCGTTTGCCGTGCCCTCCTCGGGCGGATCCGGAACGAGACCCGAACCGGCCCGCCGCCCGCTTTGCCCGGGTGGGAAGCGCGGAATTTCTCGATCATGGGGGCGTTAACAGCCTCTGGAACTGTTCGACGGCGATGCAAAACACGAAGCCGAGAACAAAGATTCCGATGCTCAGCCATATCTTACCGGGGAGGTTGCACCGGTACAGGGGTACGCGCCAGACGGTTGCGAACCGGGTCATCTATGCCGTTTGATCGGCACCCACGGCGATTCCCTGCAGTAGGAACTCCCGATCTTCACCCACGAGCCGTCAGGGCTGGCTGTCGCTCACCTCCTGCCCGAATTTCACTACCAGGGAGATGCGGCGGTTGGCGGGATCGTTGGGCGCGTTGGGCCGCAGCAGGTGCTGATCGGCAAAGCCGCGCACTTCCACAATTTGCTCGGGGCGCACGCCGTGCGCGTGCAGGATGCGGCGCGCGACGTTGGCGCGTTCGACGGAGAGTTCCCAGTTGCCGTAGGCCGAATTCGGGCCCTGATCGCGAAAGGGGCGAGCGTCGGTATGGCCTTCAATCACCAGGAGGTTGGGCAATTGCGCCATCTGCGCGGCCAGCCCCGCCAACAGCCTTTCCCCGGCGGGTGTAGGGTTGATGCTCCCACTGGGAAAAAACAAACCCTGCTCGGTTTCGAGCAGGTCGATACGCAGTCCCTCGCCGGTGACGCTGAATTGCACGTTCTGCCGCAGCCGTTCCAGATCCGGCGTCCGTTCCAGGGCGGCTTCAATCTCATGCCGCACGTCGCTCATGGTACGCCTTTCGACTTTCAGCCCCTCGCCGGAATGGGCCGGACCGGCGCCCATTTTGCGGGTATAGCCGCGCGGATCGTGAAAGTAACCGCTAACCGAGTTCTTGACGCGGTCGCTGGCGCTCATCATCCAGAGCACGATAAACAGGGCCATCAGCGCGGTCACGAAATCGGCGTAAGCCATCTTCCAGGCGCCGCCGCGGCTGGCCGGATGGCTGCGCCGCACTCCGGCAGGCGCCCATGGCTCGCCATCAGTTGGTTCTTGAGGAATCGTGCGGCGCGGCATCGTGTACTCCTTGAGGCAGCGGAACTACGGGGATGCGGGCGTCGCGGCGAATGGTGGCTTCCAGTTCGAGAAACGACGGACGCAACTCCACCGGAATCGAGCGCCGCGCATACTCCACGGCCAAAATTGGCGAGGCGCCGCGTGCAAACGCCACCATTCCCGTGCGCAACACCTCGAGGAACTGGGTGTGCTGCTCGGCGAGATGGCCCAGTCGCGTGGCCAGGGGCCCGGCGACGCCGTAACAGAGCACAATGCCGAGAAAGGTGCCCACCAGCGCCGCGGCGACCTTCTGGCCGACCGTCTCCGGCGCGGCGCCAATCGCCTGCATGGTGTTGACCACGCCCAGCACGGCGGCCACTATCCCCAGTCCCGGTAACGCGTCGGCCACCGCGCTGAGGGCCACCACGGGCTCCTGGCGGCCGCGCCGCTGCACGTCGATGTCGTGGTCCATCAGATGATCCAGTTCGCGCGGCGTGGTGGCGCCGATCACCAGCATGCGCAGCGAATCGCAAACGAAATCGCGGGTTTCCGGATCGCTCAGCAGGGCCGGATAGCGGGAGAAGATCTCGCTCTCTTCGGGCTGTTCCACGTGCGCTTCAAGCGCATTGGCTCCAACCCGCTGCACCAGTCCGAAAACCTCGTATAACATGCGCAGATAGCGCAAGTACGCGTCGGGATGGAGGGTGGGAGGGCGAAAAATCGACATCATGCCCCCGGCCATTTTGCGGATTACACGCGGCGGATTGGAAACCAGGATGATGCCGATGGCGGCACCGCCCACGATCAGCAATTCGGCCGGTTGCAGCAGTACATATAGATTGCCGCGCTCCAGAAGGAATCCTCCCAGAACCGCGGCGAGAACCAGGACGAACCCAAGGATTGCGTACATAAGTTATGTAGCCGGACAAAGGGGACCGGGTTACCGGTTCCTGTAAAGGCACACATCGACCGGAAGGAGCCGTCCCCAATTGTCCCGATGACGTTCTCAGTTTCTTATCGGATGTGCTCGATAAACCTTGAGCCTGGGGTACTGACCATTCCGCGCTGCGAGCCGTCCTGAAACAATACGACGTAGACATCGCCGAAGCGGGTCAAGCGGTTCTGCCAGGCGGCCAATTCCGGCCGGGCGGCAAACCACTTACGCCACCAACGCGCATTTCCGGCCCCGCCGTAGATGGCGAAACGGCGCGCCGCCACCAGCGGGCCAGCCAGCAATCCGGCGGCATAGTCTTCCGCCTGCGGCGAGCTTTCGAATGGAAATAGAACGACGGGACCGTGCGGCGGATAGATGGGCAGATGAGCATACAGGAAGCCGGGCAGAGGATAATCCGGCTGCCACACCGGCCAACGCGCTTCGACGAATGGGCTGGGGCAGACAATTGGCGTCGAAGCCGCATCGGAGGGGCGGTTGAGCAACTCCACGGCAGCGCGCCAATCGGATTTTTCGTGCGGCGGCCAAAGGACGTTCCATTGTCCCAGCACCAGAATGGCGCCAATCCCGAGCAGGGCCGCGGCCGGCCGCCACCTTGTCTCGGGCAGAAAACGCGCCGCCACCCAGGTGGCCGAAAGCGCTACGCCGGGGAGAAACAACGACAGATAACGATTCAGAAAGAGACTGTTGCCGGTCGCGAGCGAAAAGCCATAAAGAGCCAATGGATGCAGCAGCCACCAGGCAAAAATCAGGAGCGTGTCGGCCCAGGCAATGGCAAGCGCGGGTTGGGCCGGCGGGCGGCGGGCGCCGCGCGCCGCCCGCCGGCTCCAGAGCCAGGCGGCCGCGCCCACGATCAGTACCAGGTTCCATCGCGCCAGATGGAGCGCGTCCCGCCAGGTGGGCGGCTTGACGATGACGTGCGCGGCAGCCTGGCCGGAGAGCGCCAGAGCCAGGCGCGCCACCGGCAGCAGCACCACCGCCAGCAGGGCGAAGACCAGCAAAACCCTGGGCCAGAACCGGTGCGAGCCGCTCGCCAGGCGAGCCGCGGCGTAAATCAAGAAAACGCCGTAGAACGGCCAGTACACCAGGTGTACCCGCCACAGCAGGCCGGCAGCCAGGACAAACAGAAGTCCGTCGCGCAGCACGCCGCGATCGAGAAAACGCACCAGAAACCAGACCGCGGCGGCGGAGACGGCGATTCCCAGAGCATAGGGGCGGGCATCGGCGGCATGGTAATCGATGCCGCGCATGGCGAGACAGGCAAACACGGCGAACCAACCGGCCCCGGAATGGATCAAGCGGCGCGCCAGGGCCGCCAGAATCCCGAGCGCCAGCGCCATGGCCAGCACCGAGGGCAGTCGATAGGAAATCTCCGAGAAACCCAGCCAGCGCTCGGCCAGCCGAGGCAGCCAGTAGTAGAAAGACGCCGGCACCTGCGGGGCGACCGCGAGCGACGGGTCGGCGGGATGGTGGACGACGAAGGCCGTGACCATCTCGTCCACCCAGAAGCTCGATCCGATCGGCATGAGCCAGAGGCGCGCAATGGCGATAACCAGAACTGCCCAGAGGGCGCCGCCGACGACCTTATTTCGCATCGTAAATACGGAAAGCAAACGGTTTATCTGTGTTCATCAGCGGTTCGAATTTGATTTTTCATATCCAGGCGGCCCGGAGGCCTGTCCCCCTCTCACCGCTCGATCTCGAAAGGAAGAACGTCGGGCTTGCCGATGCTACTGGCCCTTTCCGGGAATTTGAAAATCGCGGCGCGGCCGATGCCCCACTTCGCCAGACGGAACTGGAGCGAGGTACGCAGCACGCCCAAACCATAGATGGCGCTGCGGCGGAAATTGATGGAGGAAGCTTCCGGGAAATAGCGGGTGGGGCAGGAGATCTCGCCTATGCGCGCGCCCATCAGCACGGCTTGGGCAATCACCTGGTTGTCAAATACGAAATCGTCGGAATTGCGTTCCAGCGGCATGGCTTCCAGCAACTCCCGGCTGTAGGCGCGGAAGCCAGTGTGATACTCGGAGAGCTTGGCGCCCATGAGTAGGTTTTGTATCAGGGTGAGGAAGCGGTTGGAGACGTACTTGTAGAGCGGCATGCCGCCGCGCAGGGCGCCGCCGCCCAGAATCCGCGAGCCCAGTGCCAGGTCGTAGACGCCGTAGGCAATCATGGTGGCGATGGGCGTGACCAGCAGCGGATTGTACTGGTAATCGGGGTGCAGCATGACCACGACGTCGGCGCCGCGCGCGAGGGCTTTGGCGTAGCAGGTTTTCTGATTGCCGCCGTAGCCGCGGTTGCGCGCGTGTACTTCCACGGTCAGCCCCAGGCGCCGCGCCACATCGGCGGTATCGTCGTTGGAGTGGTCGTCCACCAGGATGCTCTCGTCCACGATTTCGGGCAGTTCGCGAACGGTGGCTTCGAGAGTCTTGGCCGCGTTGTAGGCGGGCAGGACGACGACGATGCGCTTTCCGTTGATCAAGAGGGTAACCTCAGTCTCTGCTTCGAGTGTAACGCGTAAGCCTGCAGCGGTCAGCTGCCAGCGACCGGACGAACGGTTCGGCTTCTGCGCCAATCCGCGATAAGCTACCGCTATGGCAAAGGCGCTCTCGTTCCTTCCGGCCCATACAGCTCTGCTCGGCAGTGAACGTGGAGCTTCCAGACAATTGTCGGTCGGCGCCTTGGATCGTTCAGTTGAGGTGCTGGCTTCGGTGCCCCTGGTCCTCGAATACGAGGCGGTCCTGACTCGGCCGGAGCACCTGGAGGCCAGTGGCCTGACGGCGCCCGAGGTGAATGAGGTACTCGATGCGTTAGTAAAGGTATCGATTCCGGTGGCTCTCCGGTTTTGTGGCGCCCACGGCTGAAAGACCCAGCCGACGAGATGGTGCTGGAGACGGCGGTCAAAGGGGCGGCAGACTGGCCGGTTACTTTCAATCTTCGCGATCTCGCCGACGCCGCCCGGGAGTTTGAGATTCGTGTGGCGCCGCCATGCGATGCATGGAGGGAGATTCGGAGACATGAGAAGAAGTACTGTCGCTTTGCGCCTACAGGCGTCAATATTGGACGAGGCGCGTCGCGTTTCTGAAACCGAGGGTGTAGCACTGAACCAGTTCATCAACGTCGCAGTGGCCGAGAAATTATCGGCCTTGCGGACCGAAGAGTATCTCCGTGAGCGCGGGGCAAGGCGCGATGTGGCGAAAGCGAAGCGACTCCTGAAGCTCGCGGGCCGCGGCAACTCTCCGCCGCCCGGCGACGAACTGGCCTGAATCGAAAACGGCGAGCGTGACGCTTGGCGTGGAACAGGTCCACTTTTCCGGCCAGAACCGATGTGAGGCTCGTTTCTGGTCCCAAGCTATCGGTGTACGGTGCGAATGCTCGGAGTTCGGATTAAGATCATTCTGCGAGACGCAGCCTGTTCGATACGAGCTTGCCCTCCCAGCATGGGAACACATTGGGGTTTGGATAACCGTACAGTGGGCACGATGGGGCCGTGCCTTGAAAATGGACGCAATCCCACTCCACCCACAGATGTGCTCGTTGCTGAAGCAATGCGGGTAACGGAGTCATAGCCGAACGCCAATCCGCGGCGGGCAATTCGAGAGTGTAACTCGCGTGGGGGACCAAGGGGACGACAATCGGGTCGAAGCGACCCCTAAGGGGCCTGTCATCATCGAGCGTGAAACTATGCTGGCCGTCGGCGGCGGCAACGAATAATCGCAGGCGGTATCCGGAGATTCGGTCGCCGGTTGCGAACCCCAAAGGGACCAACAAGGGGTAGCGGCCAAGGTAGTTGACGGTGACACGAACCTGAGGGTCAACACGGCTCTCGGACAGTATCGCGACGGACATTCTCAATCCGTCCACCGTCTGCCCCCACTCGCTCGTCTCGCCGGCCCCAACGGGGAGGGCGATCCAGAGCAACGCCGAGGCTGCCAGTGCTTGTTTCATGACTCTGTTAGACACCGGGGCTGGCGCCGGAGTTCCTACCGTGCAATGCGGAGGTCCTATCCACATCGGCAAGGGCCTGGCAAACCTCTGTCCCAATTCACCGGCTCACTTGAGCCACCACGTGGTCGAGGCCGGCACGGTCGGCCACGCTGCCCTGGGCCATGCGGGGCGTGCCGCCGCCGCGGCCTCCAGCGGCGGAAAGCGCCGTCTTCAACAGTGCGCCGGCATCCACCCCGGAATCGGCCGAGGCCGCCAGCAGCAGCGCGGGCGGTTCCTCGAGCACGGCCAGGAATACGGCCGCTGGTTGGCTGGTGAAGCTCTGCGCCACGGCGCGCAAGTCCTCCAGGTTGCCGCGGGCGGCGCGCTCAATGTGGCGGCGAAGGCCGCCGGTGCCGGGCGGGCAGATGGAATACAGTTCGCGACCGCGATAGCCGGCCAGTTCCAATTCCAGCTTGCGGCGGGCCTTATCGTCGGCGCGGGCGGCATCGAGCTGGGCCGCCACCAGCGCCGGGACCTCGTCCAAGGGCGCGGAAAACGCCTGGGCGGCGCGGTTGAGGGCTTCGAAATCGGCATGGGCGCGAGCTACTGCCCGGGCGCCGCAAAGGAATTCGACGCGCACTGTCTTGCGTATTTTTTCGAGCTTGCGCAGCAGGACGACGCCGATTTCGCCGGTGGCGCGGACGTGCGTGCCGCCGCAGGCGCTGCGATCCAGACCGGCGATGGAGACGATGCGCAGCGTGCCGGTGCGCTCCGAAGCCTTGCGCAAATCGCCGGCCTCCGCGGCATCTTCAAACGACAACGAAACCGGGCGATTTTCCGAGACGAGCTGGTTCGCGCGCCGTTCGGCCTCGGCCGCCACGCGCGGGTCGAGCGAGTCGGTTTGGAGGTCGATAGTAGACGTCTGGGCACCCAGATGGAAACTCACCGTCTTGAGCCGGAAGCATTCGGCGAAGACCGCCGATAAGAGGTGTTGGCCGCTATGCTGCTGCATGTGGTCGAAGCGGCGCGGCCAATCGACCAGGCACGCGACCGGGCCGGGCGCGGCGGGTGCGGCGAGACGATGGGCGATGCGCTCATCTTCTTCCACGACATCGAGGACAGCGACTCCTCCGATGGAGCCGGTATCGAAAGGCTGGCCGCCCGAGACGGGATAGAACGCCGTCCGGTCGAGGTAGGCGGTGAGGCCGTCGGGTGAGGTTTCGACGAGATTCGCGCTGAACTCCCGCAGATAGCTATCGGTGTAATACAATCGTTCGGTCATGAGCTTTGCGGTGAATTAAACCCTTGAGCCAGGCTGTTCCGCGGCATGCCTAGACCCAGTTACACGGACCCAGCCGTTACCGTTCCGGCTCGGCTGCCGCTGCCGCGCTGCGATACGGGGGGCGGGGTTTCTTAGGCGCGCCCACATAGGCGTAGGGATCTTCGGGAGGCTCCAGCTGCCGGCGCTTGAAAAAGCGCCGAATCCCGTTCTTAATTTGCCGCGCGGTCATGTCGAAATCATACTCCTTCGGCCGGCCAAACGAAAGCACGTGCACAAAATTGCACAGGCTTTGGACTTTTCCCAAAATTGAGACACAGGAAAATGCACAACTTCCATTCAAAGGAGAGTGCAGATGGCCAAAAAGAAATGGGAACGCAGAGGCAAACAGTTCAAAAAGCAAGCTGTAGAGCAGATGGAGTCGTGCGCCAACATCTCGGCGTTGAGCCAGGAGCTGGGGGTGGCACGACGCGCGCTCTATAACTGGAAAGCGGAACAGGCGGCTGCCGCCGAGCCGCGCAGCCCCGAGCAGAACCTGCGGCGCGAGAACGCGCGGCTGAAACAGTCGCTGCCCGAGAAGGTTCTACAACTGGATTTTTTCGCAGGCGCCTTGCGCAGGATCGAAGAGCGACGCCGGCCGAGCACCGGCTCTGGCGGGACGCCGTCTACTTCAAGGTCCGGGAAATGACGCAACCGCAAGGCGGCCTCGAGGTGGAACAGATTTGCCAGTTGGTGGGCGTCAGCCGGGCTGGCTATTATCGGAGTCTTCAGCAGAAGGAGCCCAAACAGGAGGAGATGATCGTGCGTGCAGCCATGCAACAAATCGTGCTCGAGCACAAGCGGCGCTACGGCTCGCCACGCGTCACCCGTGAGTTAAAGGATCGGGGCCTGGCCGTGAATCACAAGCGCGTCGAACGCCTGATGAGGGAAGATAATCTGCTGGCCCTGCGCCACCGCCAGTTCCGCGTGACCACCGATTCCCGGCACGACTTTCCGGTTTACCTCAATCTGGCCGCGCGGATGGAGCTCACCGGCATCAATCGGGTGTGGGCCGCCGACATCACCTACGTACGGCTGGCGGAGGAGTTTGTCTATCTGGCCGTGGTCCTGGACCGGTTCTCGCGACGCGCGGTGGGATGGGCTTTGGATCGGAACATGACCACGCGGCTTACCCGCGATGCCTTGCAGGCGGCCGTAACACTCCGCCATCCGCCGCCTGGCCTGGTGCACCATTCCGATCGCGGCGTGCAATACGCATCGGAGGAATATATCGCCTTGCTCACCGCGCAGGGGATGGTGCCCAGCATGAGCCGGCCCGCCAACCCTTACGACAACGCTTTCTGTGAAAGCTTTATGAAGACCCTCAAGAGCGAAGAGATCTACTGTCAGCAGTACCGGGATCTGGAGGATCTGCGCCACAATATCGGGGCGTTCATCGATGGCTATTACAACCGGGTGCGGTTGCATTCGGCTCTGGGGTACCGTACCCCGATGGGGTTTGAAGCGACCCATGCGGTGGCCGAACCCGCGGGCCTCACGGCGGCGGCGAAGGTGAGTTTTCCGAGGCATAGGGAGATCTACCGATCCGATGGCCCCAGTGGGGAACCGGCTCCGGCCGATTCCCCGGCCCATCGTCTCGATGAGTCTCCGGACGACTATTCCTCGGTGAGTTGCTCTCCAGCAGAGCTCACCTCCGCTTCACCGTCCAACCAGGAGCTTGCCGCCAACCTCGATCATGCGTCAAGATGATTTCATTAAACGGGCGTTGTGCATTTTCTCCGTGTCTCACTCAGGGGGGAAGTCCACTTTCTACCGAACGAACCACATCTCCTAATGGAAATTGTGCGCTTCGGCCGCCGCCCCGGCGCCCAAGGCCGCTACCCGTCCCACTTTGATCGAAATCGCGCCATCCTGGTTTTGCAGAATGCCGTCGAGCAGCAGGAATCTCTCCCCGAGCACGGTGAGCTTATAGCGGTCGAAAACCGCCGGTTCGAGGATGGCGTTGGCGATTCCGGTTTCGTCTTCCAGGCTGAGAAAGACGAAGCCCTTGGCGGTGCCGGGCCGCTGGCGCACGATAATGGCGCCGGCCACGCGCACCACCCGGCCGTTGGGAATATGCGCCAGGTCGGCGGCGCGGGCGACCCCCAGGCTGTCCATGGCGGCGCGGCGGTGCGCCATGGGATGGCGGCCGATATTTACCCCGGTGCCGCGGTAATCGGCCCACAATCGCTCCTCCGTGCTCATGGCGGCGAGCGGCGATGGCGCGCTTTCTTCCAGTTGCTCCAGCAAGGGGCCAACCGGCAGCACTGCCCGCTGGGTCTGCCAGAGAGCGTCGCGGCGATGCTCACGGCCGAGCGAGTTGAGCGCGCCGATTTCCGCCAGCCGGTTGATTTCGTCCCTGCGCAACGCGCGAACCCGCAAGGCCAGGTCGTCGACGCTCGAAAACGGACGCGCTCGCAGAATGGCGCGGGCCGATTCCTCCCTCAGCCCACGCGCGTAGCGTAAGCCCAACCGCAAGGTATGGCGATCCAACGCGCTGCAATCCCAGTCCGAAACCGACGCGTCCACCGGCAGCACCCGCAGGCCGTGACGCTGCGCGTCCTTGATCAGAATGGCCGGCGAATAGAACCCCATGGGCTGGTTGTTGAGCAGGGCGCAGGTGAAGGCGGCCAGATGGTGGCATTTCAGATAGGCGCTGGCATAAGCCAGCAGGGCGAAGCTGGCGGCGTGCGATTCGGGAAAGCCGTAGAGCGCAAACGCGGTGATGGAGCGCACGATGGCTTCCTGCGTATCGCCCGTAATTCCCTGGCGATTCATCCCCTCGCGCAGCTTGATTTCGATCTCGGCCATGCGCTTTTCGGACCGCTTGAACCCCATGGCGCGGCGCAATTCCTCCGCCTGGCCGCCGGTAAATCCGGCCGCGATCATGGCCATGCGCAGCAATTGCTCCTGAAACAGCGGCACGCCCAGAGTGCGGCGGAGCACCGGTTCGAGCGAGGGATGGAGGCAATCCGGCGGCTCCCTTCCCTGGCGGCGATTTAAATAAGGATGCACCATCTTGCCCACAATCGGGCCGGGGCGGATGATCGCCACCTGCACCACCAGGTCGTAAAAGCAGAGGGGTTTCATGCGCGGCAGCGAGGACATCTGGGCCCGGCTTTCCACCTGAAACATGCCGATGGTATCGGCTTTTTGCAAAGCTTCGAAAACTGACGGGTCGTCCTGCGGCAGGTGGGCCAGGTCGACCGCTTCGCCATAGATCGCCGGAATGCGCTGCAGGGTTTCTTCGATGACGGCCATCATGCCGAGGCCGAGCAGGTCGACTTTGATGATCCCCATATCGGCGCAATCTTCCTTGTCCCACTGCACGACAACGCGGCCGGGCATGGTGGCCGGCTCTAGAGGCACCACCGAATCGAGCGCATCCTGGCAGATCACCATACCGCCGGAATGCTGGCCGAGATGGCGCGGCAGATCCTGCGCCATTTCATACAGCTCGAAGAATTTGCGCACGCGCGGATGGGTCAGGTCGAGGCCCGCATCGCGGAAACGCAGTTCGGTGGTATCTTTGGGGTCCTTCCATTCCATGGCGTGCGTCAGCGAGGAGAGCCGGTCGAGCGAAGTAACATCGAACCCCAGCGCTTTGCCCACTTCGCGCGCCGCCGAGCGGCCGCGATAGGTGATAACGTTGGCCGTCATGGCGGCGCCCAATTGGCCGAAGCGCTGGTAGACGTACTGAATGGCGCGTTCGCGCTGGGCGCCGCTGGGCAGGTCGATATCGATGTCCGGCCATTCGCCGCGCTCTTCGGAGAGGAAGCGCTCGAACAGCAGATCCATGCCGACCGGATCGACGGCGGTGATTTCCAGAGAGTAGCAGACGGCGCTATTGGCGGCCGAGCCGCGGCCCTGCGCCAGAATGCGATTCTCGCGGCAGAAGCGCACGATGTCCCAGACGATCAGGAAATAGCCCTCCAACCCGAGCTTTTCGATGAGCGCCAGTTCGCGCTCGATCTGGGCGCGGGCGCGCGCGTGGTACGGGCGGTAGCGGCGGTGCGCGCCTTCGTCGGTCAGGCGGCGCAAGTAACTCGCCATGGTTTCGTTTTCCGGAACCGGGTAGCGCGGGAAGCGATAGCCCAGATCGTTGAGCGTAAATTTCAGGCGAGAGGAGATTTCCATCGTGCTGGCGATGGCTTCGGGAAGGTCGGCAAATAAGCGCTCCATTTCCGCCGGCGTTTTGACGTGCCGCTCGGAATTGGCTTCGAGCCTTCGGCCGGCGGTGGCCAGGGTGACTTTCCGGCGAACGCAGGTGAAGACGTCCAGCAACTGGCGGCGGTCGGGCGCGGCGTAAGCGGGGGCGTTGGTGGCCACAAGCGGCAAGCCCAGGCCGCGCGCCGATTCGACGATGCGTTGGTTCTCCGCTTCCTGGCTGCGATGGTGATGGCGTTCCAAACGCGCGTAAACATTGTGCTTGCCGAAGGTATCTACCAGCAGAGGCGATGGATGGCGAGTGAGGCAGAGGAGGCCGCGCGCGAACTCGGCCAGTTCTTCCGGTGTAGCCGCGCCTTCGCCTTTCGGCGCACGCAGCTTCATGCGCGTGATAAGCCGGCAGAGGTTGCGGTAGCCTTCGCGAGTGGCCGCCAGCAGTACGTAGCTGGCGCCGTCGGTGCAAGTAATTTCCGAGCCGATGTGGGCGCGCACTCCGGCTTTTTTTGCCGCCATGTGAAAGCGCGGCGCGCCATATACGCCGTTGCGATCCGCCAGCCCCATTGCCGGCATGCCATAGTTTGCGCAGGCTGCGATCAGGTCTTCAGGAAGAGAAGCCCCTTCGAGAAAACTAAAAGCGGAGCGGGCGTAGAGTTCGGTGTAGGGCATGGAAGCAATCAATTGATAGCCACCGATGAACACCGATGAACACCGATAATCTTTATTTCTTTTATCGGCGTTCATCGGTGTTCATCGGTGGCTATATTTCTTCACGCCTTTCAGCTCTGCTAGTCATAATTTCCTTCCACGAACCAGCCGGCCGGATCGCAATAGAGACGGTAGAGGCAGCCGTCGGAAAGGGCGATGTCCCATTCGTCGCGCGACCAGGGATCGGGAGTCCACCAATCGCCCGAGCTTCGCCAGGGGCCGGCCAGATCGACCACTTTGCCGCGGACGCCAACGGCCGTGATCGCTCCGGGCTGGCTCCGCACCAGCGTCACGCGCGCGGCGCGGGCGGGACGGAAGCGGCGCAGAACCAGAGCTGGGCTGCCAGCAGCGTGGCTTGCCACCGAAGCGCGGCCCCATCCGCTGCAGTTGGAAAAGGCGTCCGCCCGATGGGTATCGAGTACTTGCGGCGTGCCCACGTTTTGGTCGCCAACGATGGCCCGCACCCGCGCCAGGGTGATTTCGAATTTTACCGGCTCCGGCGCGGCCGGCAGGAACAACCCGCTCTGCGCGGCCTGCGGCTTGGCCGGGTGCAGCCCAAGCCACACCGAAACCACCGGCGCGGCCGGCGGATGAGCCGCCAGGTCGAGCTGCCAAAGCTTCAGGAACGCTTTGGTATCGAGCGACGGCACGGGCAGACGCAAAACGCGCTCGTGGATGGCAGAGTTTTCCAGCTTCAACCGCAGGCGCAATTCGTCGGTCGACAGCGCGCGCGTGGCCAAACGCATGGCGAGGCCGTTGAGCAGACGCGCCACCAGGAACGCTAGCGGTTCCAGCAGATCCACCGGATATTCCGGCTCGAACTCTTCTTCGAAGCGTTCCGGGTCGCCGATGGGCTTGAGTTTGCGGTCGGCTTCGCCGCGCGCCAGTTCGCGCAGGCGAAGGCTCTCCGGCCCCAGGCGCTCGGCGATGCCCAGAGGCGGCAGCGCGGCCAAGTCCTGAAAACGGCGGATACCCCAGCGGTCGAGTGTCTGTGCCAGTTCCGGGGAAGGCGCCAGTAGCGCCAGCGGCAGCGGCGCCAGAAATTTGGCCTCGTCGCCGTAAGGAACGATGCTGAGCCCCGCGAAACCGCGCGCGGCGCAGATGGCGGCATCGGGATTGGAAGCCAGCGCCAGGTGGAGCAAATTGTGGGGCGGACCCCCAGGTCCGCGCGGGTCCCCCTGGACCCGCTTTTTTGCAGACTCCCGACAAGCCGGCCAGGGGGCCGGCTGCGGACCAGGGGGTCCGCCCCACAAACGTTCCCCGGCGCGGCGCAAAATGGCGGCGGCGATCTCCTGCGGCAGGCCGAAAAGGCGATCCAGCCCCGAAATGTCGAATATCACCGTATCGGCGGCGGTCTGTTCCACGGTGGGCGAAAATTCGGCCGCCAGAGCCTTCAGATTACCCGGGCCGTGAAGACAGGCGAACATGGTTTACTCCGTGAAGTGGAAGCGCGCACGCGCATGCCGCGCAACAGGCGGCCGGGGGGCGAGCCCGACCAAGCCGTCCGCTCGCGCGCGCATTCCAGTTGCAGCGTGGCGCAGGTTTTGGCGTTCGATTGCCGCGAGATGGCGACCAGCACGGTGGGGGTGTGCTCCACGGCGCGGCGCAGGCGAAACCAGGAAGTCAGCGAAATGCGGCGGGCGCTGGCCGCGTCGGTATCGCCCAGATCAAGCGCCACCACGCCAAAACCGCCGCCCTGAATCAACAGATCGGCCGCCCGCAGCGCGTGCTCGGCGTTATGGCCGCAACGCACCCAGAGCAGCCGCGACAGGCAAACGCCGGCGTTTTCGGCCGATGCGGGATCGAACGCGTCTTCCGCATCCACCAGGGCGCAGAATTCCTGCCGCGACGTGGCCTGAGCCAGAATCGCGGTCATTAAAGTAGCCCGGCCGGACGACCCGGAGCCGAAAATTTCGGTCAGGCAACCGCGTGGCAATCCCCCGGAACCGGCATCGATTTCGGCAATCCCGGAGGACACGGTTTCCGGCGACGGCCGGCATCGCCAATCCAGTTGGCCGCTAAGTACAGATGCGAATTGGGGTAGAAGAACAGCCGATGACATTCGCTTTTTATTCGCCCGTACTCTATTTTTACAGCGCGTGTGGGGCGAATGTCAAGGAAGGAGATTGGCGCGCTCTATCTACCTTCTTTTTATATATTTACCAGCTTGACCAGGTTCCGGCCGCAAATGATGCTGGCCTGGTGTTTATCGCCGCCGGGGCCGGGCCAGTGCGTTTCCAGGCTGATCCAGCCGCGGTAGCCGTCGCGCTCGAGCGCTGCGATCTGGCCGGGCCAATCCAGGGTGCCTTTGCCCAGTTCCAGCCATTCGGCTTTGTGATCGTGGACGCGGCAATCCTTAGCGTGAACGTGGACAATACGTCCGGCGGGAATTTTCGCGTAGCCTTCGGGGAAAGGATTCTCTCCCGACACCAGGGCATTGGCCGGATCCCAGACCACTTTCAATGCGGGATGGTCCAACGCCGCCAGCACTCGGGCGGTTTCTTCGCCGGTTGAGATGTTACAGGCGTGCTCGTTTTCGATGCCGATGGTTACGCCCTGAGCCGCCGCCTGCTCCGCCAACCCGCCCAATGCGTCCACAATCCGCGAGAAACATTCGTCGGGACGTACCGTGCGCCAGTAGGTAAACACGCGGATGATGCGCGCTCCGGTGATCGCGGCAATTTCGAAAGCGCGAGCCGCCAGGCGCGGCTGGTCGGCGAAGGTGTGGCGCGCGGCGAAGACGTCCTGCTGGAAACGGGCATCCACCGCAGGCGCATCCGGCAGCACGCACTTGAGCAGCGGCGAAGCGATGGAAACCACTTCCAGGCCATAACTATTCGCCAGGGCAACAGCTTGATCCACTTCCTTGTCGGTGAGATCGACAATGTTCTTGCCGGATAACATGCGGAATTCCGCACCAGCGATGCCGATGGCGGACATGGAGCGGGCAGCGCGATCGAGGTCGGGCGAAAACTCGTCAGTGATGGCGGCAACCGGAAATCGAGCGGACATGGAAAACCTATTGTAGTATTGCCCGAAGATGTAAACTTCTAGTCGATGCCGGAAGAATGGAGATTGCTGCTTCGGTTTGTGCTTACCCAGCGACTGGAAATCAACGCGATCGAGAGCGCCCTGAAGAATTCGAAACTTCTGACGGACGCGCAGATCAAAGAGATTCGCAAACAAGCATTGCAGACAGCCAGGGCGTGGTCTTCTGAGGAGAAGGACGACGTGTTGAAGCTAATCGGAATACACTCCTCGCCAGATGCCATGATGCTGGTGCCGCCGATAGGGGAAAACGAAAAATCGATATGAGCAACTGGGCCGCGCATCTCTCAGTGGATGATGGCGCTGTTTTACGGCCACCGGCGATGCGCGACCATGGGGGCGCTCGCGGACGAGGGCGTCCGCCCACCACGGGATACGGGCTGGGCGCAAGAAACCGGCGACAAGATCGCCAGCGCTACGTGCGCAATCTGTGTGAGAATTGCCCTTTATGGCCCAAATTGCTTCCTCGGTGGAACGGGTTCCGCATTCGCGCATTCGGGAATTGGCGGAGATTGCCATGCGGATGGATGGAGTGCTGCGGTTGTACTTCGGCGAATCGAACCAGCCTACGCCGGAGTACATCAAGCGGGCGGCCTGGCGCGCGATGGAGGACGGGTACACGTTTTACACCGAAAACGCGGGGCTGCCTTCGCTGCGGCAGGCCATCGCCAACCATCATGGGCGGCGGCAGAACGTGGAGATCGACCCGGAAACCGAGATCGTGGTGACGGCATCGGGAGTGCAGGCGCTGCACATGGGCATTCGCACAGTGCTCGACCCGGGCGACGAGGCGCTGGTGCTGACACCGGCGTGGCCCAACGGAGCGTCGATCGTGGCCATGGCAAACGCTCGCGCAGTGGAGATCCCGCAGCCCCTCAATGGCCGCTATTCCATCGATTTTCCGGCGCTCGAAGCCGCTGTCAACCCGCGCACGCGGCTGCTGGTGTATATTTCGCCTTCGAATCCGCTGGGTTGGGTGGCCACCGAAGAAGAGCAGCGCAATCTACTCGATTTCGCGCGCCGCCACGATCTGTGGCTCCTGGCCGATGAAGTGTACGACCGGCTCTACTGGAAGGGAACCGAAGCGCTCCAGCCGGCTCCTTCGATTCTGCGCCTGGCAACGCGCCAGGACGCGGTGATGGTGGTGCAATCCTTTTCGAAGAGCTACTGCATGACCGGTTGGCGGCTGGGGTACCTGGTGAGCCGCCGCGACCTGATCGCGAAGGCCACCCAATTGAACGAATTCGTGGTTTCGCACGCGCCCAGCTTCACCCAGAAGGCCGCCGAGACGGCATTGGCGGAAGGGGAAGCGCCGCTGTGCGATATGCTTGCGCGGCTGCGCCGGAATCGCGATCTCTGCCTGGAGGCGCTGGGGTCGGTGCGCGGCGTGACCGTGCCGGCGCCCGAAGGGGCTTTCTACGTGTTCCCGCGCATCGATGGAGCCACCGATTCGTTCGCGCTGGCCAAACGGCTATTGCTCGAAACCCGCGTGGGCGTGGCGCCGGGAGTGGCGTTCGGCGCGGGCGGGGAAGGCTCGCTGCGCATCTGTTATGCCGCCGGGGCGGAAGTCCTGGAGCCGGCCCTGGAACGGATACAAAAGTTCTTGCGCGCCGGGGCGTAGTTCGTCATGATAAACAGGATCGTATCGGTGGAAAGGAACGGGCATGTTCAAAGGCTTTAAGAATTTTCTGATGCGCGGCAATGTGGTGGACCTGGCGGTTGCGGTGATCATCGGCGGTGCATTCGGCAAAGTGGTGACGGCGCTCACCACGGATTTTCTGACACCCTTAATCGGGATTTTCGGCGGTACGCCGGATTTCAAGGGCGTTGTATTTACCCTGAATGGCAGCAAGTTTCTGATCGGCGATTTTGTCGACGCGCTGATCGCCTTTATCATGGTGGCGGCAACCATTTACTTCTTCATCGTGGCGCCGATGAATGCTCTCGCAGCGCGGCGAAAGCGAGGTGAAGTGCCGCCCGACCCGACTACCAAGAAATGCCCAGAGTGCTTGAGCGAGATCCCCCTGGCGGCGCGGCGCTGCGCCTTCTGCACCAGCACGCTGAGCTAGGGGATGAGAACCGGCGGGCGGTGGTTGGCGGTTCTGATTCCGGGGCTCGTCCTGTACTTCATTCCGGTGCTGGGCCTGAACCCGGTGCAGGCCCATTTGCTGGCGATTTTTGTAGCTACCATCGTGGCGCTGGTGGCGCAGCCGGTTCCCATGGGCGTGTCGGTGCTGATTGCACTTACCTTGCTCG
The DNA here is from genome assembly GCA_049509915.1 of Bryobacteraceae bacterium. Taxonomy (GTDB): domain Bacteria; phylum Acidobacteriota; class Terriglobia; order Bryobacterales; family Bryobacteraceae; genus JBEKYD01. The sequence goes on from JBEKZL010000020.1 coordinate 22,644, forward strand.
ATTTCACCGGCACGCTCGCGCCGGGCAAGATTTTCTCCGGGTTTTCCAACGTCACGGTCTGGCTGATTTTCACAGCATTCCTGTTTGCGCGCGCCGTAACCGGCACCGGTTTCGGGGCGCGGGTCGGTTACCTGTTTGTGAGCCGGTTCGGGCGTAGTTCGCTCTCCCTGGGGTATTCGGTGGCCGCATCCGACCTGGTGCTGGCGCCGTTCGTTCCCTCCGATACAGCCCGCGGCGGCGGCATCGTCTTCCCCATCGCGCGCAGCATCGCCGCCGAGTTCGGCTCCGAGCCGGGACCGACCGCCGGCCGCATGGGCACGTTTCTGATGCTGTCTTCATTTCACACCACGTACACGGCGTCTGCGATGTTTCTAACCAGCATGGCGGCCAATCCCCTGATCGCCGACTTTGCGCGCCGGATTGGCCACCTGGAACTCACCTGGGTGCGCTGGTTCTCCGGTTCCGTGGTGCCGGGTTTTCTGACGCTGGCCATTGTTCCCTGGGTGATTCACAAGCTGTTTCCCCCGGAGATCCGCGACATGGCTCCGGCGCGGGAGCTGGCGCGGCGGGAACTCGAGAGGATGGGGCCGATGCGCCGCCCTGAAAAGTCTCTGCTGGTGGTGATCGTCGGGGTCATGGCCGGCTGGGTAACCTCTCCCTGGCACAGTATCCCCAATACGTTCGTGGCGCTGGCCGGGGTGTGCGCGCTGCTGCTTCTGCGGGTGCTCACCTGGGAAGAACTGTTAGGGGAAAAGCGCGCCTGGGACGCGCTGGTTTGGTTTGCGGCCATGCTCATGATGTCCGACCAGCTCAATGAAACCGGCGTGATCAAAATCTTTTCTGCCCGCCTCTTCAGCCACCTGGCGGGTTGGCCGTGGATCCTATCGCTGGTAGTGCTGGTGGCCGCCTATAACTACATACACTACGGTTTCGCCAGCATGACCGCCCAAGTAACGGCGCTTTACCCGGGTTTTCTGGCGGCGGCCCTGGCGGCAGGCGTGCCGCCGCTTCTGGCCGCGCTGCCGCTGGGCTATTTCTCGAGTCTCAATGCCGCTATGACGCACTATGGCACCGGTTCCGCGCCGGTATTTTTTGCCGGCGGCTACGTGAAGCAGGCAGCGTGGTGGCGGATCGGCCTCGTGATCTCGCTGGTGAATATGGCGATCTGGATGGGCGTCGGGATGTGGTGGTGGAAGCTGATCGGGCTGTGGTGAGGGAGATAGCTTCCCGTCGGGGAAATAGCCGCTCTATTCAGCGGCAACCGCTCCGTTAAGGTCGCGGCTCCGGCTCGTGGCCGTGCGCTCGTAATCGATCGGATCGCCGAAACCGACGTCGTCCACGCCCAGGCCGCGCAGAACCGCCGCGGCGGTGAGCCGCCGGTAGGAGTTGAAGGTGATCAGATGAGCCAGCATGCCGCCAAACGTAAAGCGCTCGGGCGGCTGGCACAGTTCGTCGACAAAGGTGTCATCCCAGCCGCCGCGCGCGCGCACCGTCGACAACACGCGCTGGAATTCGCAATCGGCTTGCTCGTAACGGGCCAGCATCTCCGCCGGGCTGAGCCGCCGCTTCATCTCGGGCACCGGGCTCGCGGCGATGGCCGCCGTCCACACTTCCTTTTCGAACACGATGCGGTCGAGCAACTCGCGCAGGCTGCGTTCCCTCTCGTGCCAGGGCAGCAGTTCCGGTGTAGAGATGGGACAGTCGAGTTGTTCATCGGTAAGCTGGCGTGCGTGCTCCAGCAGTTTACGGGTATGCCAGGTTTCGTAGCCGGCGAATCGGTCGAACAGATCCATTTCGAGTGCTCCTTTCGAGAGGGAACCGGGGGCGAAGAAATGAACGCCGCTGGCACCTGCCAGCCGGAAGTGCAACAGGCCCATCCCGCGGTAGAGACTGGGCGACACGCCGAACGCTTTGCGGAACGTGCGCGTGAAAGCTTCGAGTGAGCCGTAGTGAGCGTCCAGGGCGACGTCGGTGATGGCGTTGCCGGTGTGCCCTAACTGCCACGCCGCCCGCTCCAGCAACAGGCGCCGGCGCATTGCCGCGGGCGTTTCTTCGAGCATGGCCCGAAATACACGGTGGAACTGGGTCCGGCTCTGAAAGGCGCGCCGCGCCAGCTCGCGCGTCTCGCCGACCGTATCGAGCGATTCCGCCACCACCTGTCGCAGCCGTTCCGCCTCGCGTTGTCTCTTCACCCTCAATTGGTTTCCTGGCAGAATCGTATCACCACCAGCGCGAAACGCGCCTGATCTTTCGTCCCAAAATTTCCGGCCGGATATGGGCGGTAATTCTCAGGCTTAGAGCCCGTGCCGCCTGAGGTATCATGTCACACATATGCGTACACTGCTGCTTTCGCTGTTATGTTTGATTCCGATCTGCGCCGCGCCTCCGCAAGGCGGTGGCGGGCCCAAAAACCTGAAGCTCCTGAAACCCGAAGACCTGCGCGCCGGCATTATGCGCGTCTATACAGTCTCGCTTGGTGTGCATTGCGATTTCTGCCACGTACAGGATCGCGCCAGCGACGAGAATCCACATAAGAACGTCGCGCGCCACATGATCGAGATCACCCGCGACATCAATAGCAAGTTCTCGGATGGCAAGGAGCACGTGACCTGCTTCACCTGTCACCGCGGAGCGCAAGAGCCGCTAACGGCGGCGCCTCCGGCCCAGTAATGGCGCCCGTCGATCGATGCGCATGAGCCGCCGCCGAACATACAGATACTCCATTCACCGGCGACCGCTCCCTGGGGTTGCGGAAGCAGCGGCTTGGCGCACCGGGCTATTTATCGTCGCCGGCAGGCTCGTTGTTTCCGGCCGGTGCGCCGCGAGGATCGGGTTTCACCATAACCGGCTGGGTATAGGTCTGGCCGTTTACGGTTAGGCGCACGGTATAGGGACCGGGCGGCAAGGCTGCGGTGCCGCGTCCGCCGCCACCTGCGCGTCCGCCGCGTCCGCCTGCGGTTTCATCTGGAGCGGCTCCCGCCGGATGGCAAGCGTCCACCGCCGGCGGAGCGGCCGCCCCACGTCCGAAGCCGCGGCGTCCGCCCGCGGCACCGAGGGCAAAGCGATGCATTCCAGCAGCGGCTGAAGGCGGCGTGGCCGGCGGCATCCAAGCGGCCTCCACGTTCAGAGTTTCGGTATTGGGCGGCTGCACCGGCGTGTCGCTGGCCGCGCAGGCGCGCACCGCTCCTCTGCCATCCACCAGTTCCAGCTTGAGCGGCCGGCTGGCGGCGCTCTTGAGCCAGTAGTAGGCCACTACGCCAGAGGGTGGATTCTGCAATTGCGGTTCATCGTGCGGCATGGGCGTGCCGTTCATACTGCCGGCACGGAGGAAGTAGGTTACGCCGGGTTGGAACAGGTGCGCACTGGAGGTAACGATCCGGGTGCCTTGAGCGGCGATTTGCCGCAGAGGCGCCATCTGGTCCAGCACCCAGAAGCCGCGCCCGTGGGTGGCAATATCCAGGTCGTCGCCATGCACCACGATGTCGCGAACCGAGGTGACCGGCATGTTGTTCTGCAGCGACTGCCAAAGCTCCCCGTCGTTGAAAGAGACATAAACCCGCAACTCGGTGGCGGCGTAAAGCAGCCCCTTGGTTTGGGGATCTTCTTTTACCGAGTTGACATAGGCGCCTTCGGGAATCCCGCCAACCACGTTCCGCCACGTCTTGCCACCATCGTGAGTGCGATAGATATACGGCTTGTTATCGGCGAGGCGATGGCGGTCGACAGACGCGTAGGCGGTTTCGACATCGAAATGGCCGGCTTCAATCTGAGACACCTTACTCCAGGCGGTCATGGCCGGAGGGGTGACGCCGCTCCAGTTCTTGCCATCGTCGCGGGTGACGTAAATCAGGCCGTCGTCGGTGCCCGCCCAGACAGTGGCGGCGGCAAGCGGTGAAGGGCCGATGGTATAGACCACACCGAAACGGCTGGTCATGGGCTGGTCGATATCTTTGGCCGTGGCCGGGTCAAGCGTGGCGGGCACGGCCGGATTCACGCGCGCCAGGTCGGGGCTGATTTTTTGCCAGGTACGGCCGCGGTCGCGCGAGCGCATCACGAATTGGTTGGCGTAATAAAGCGCCTCGTCGGCTTGGGAGAAGACCTGGGGCAGCGTCCATGTCTTGCGGTCCGGATCGTCGGGATCGGGCGGAGGCAGTCGCCCGCCAAGCGGCACGGAAATGTTGAGCGCCTGGTCGCAACGCCCGGCGCCTTCGCCATAGAGAATGTTGCCGTCCTTTGGGTCGGGCAGGACCGTCGCGCTTTCGCCGGCCAGACAGGTGGGTTCCCAGTTGCGGAAACTGAGCAGCCCCTGGCGGGACCAGGTGCTGACGCCCACGCCGCCGCTATCCTGCTGCGCGCCGTAGAGCCAGTAGGGGAAGCGATTGTCGGCAGTCACGTGATAAATCTGGGCGGTGGGCTGGTTGTACCAGGAACTCCAGGTTCTGCCGCGGTCGACGCTCACCACGGTACCCTGGTCGCTCGACAGCACCATGCGGTTAGGGTCTTTGGGATTGATCCAGAGCTGATGGTAATCGTCGCCGCCGGGCGCGCCTTTGAGAGGCACAAAGGTCTTGCCGCTATCGGTGGTCAGGTAGGTAGCGGTGTTGATAACGTAAGCGCGGTCGGGGTCGATGGGATCCACGGTGACGGCTTCGAAATACCAGCCGCGGCCCCAGAGCCGGCTCTCGTTGTTGACCAGTTTCCAGGTGGCGCCGGCGTCGTTCGAAACGTAGACGCCGCCACTCGGTGTTGTCGCGCCGGGTCCCGCGCCTCCCCGCAATGGAGGCGCCACGGCGCTGCCGAGGTCGTCAACCACCGCCCATAGGCGATTGGGATTGCCGCGTGCGACCGCGATCCCGATTTTGCCCACGAATTCGTCGTGGGGCAATCCGCCCGTCAGTTGCTTCCAGGTGTCGCCGCCGTCGGTGGATTTGAAGAGGCCGCCGCCGGGCATATTGGAAGGCGCGTAGACCGACCACGGTGGCCGGCGCGTGGCCCACAGGGAAGCGTAGAGCACTCGCGGATTTTTCGGATCGAGGGCTACATCGATGGCGCCGACATTGTCGGGATCGTTGGCCTGGAACAGAATTTTCTGCCAGGTGGCGCCGCCATCGGTCGAGCGGTAGAGGCCGCGGTCCGGGTTCGGTTCGTAGACGTGGCCAAGCACGGCGACGTAGACGCGGTCGGGATTGGCCGGGTCGACCACCACGCGCCCGATATGTTCGGAGGCTTCCAGGCCGATGTGGGTCCAGGTCTTGCCGGCGTCGGTGGATTTATACATCCCGATGCCGTAGGAGTGCTGGCTGCGGATGTCGGGCTCGCCTGTTCCCACATAGACCACATTGGGCCGCGAAGGGGCCACAGCGATGGCGCCGATCGAGCCGATCGGGATGCCCTGGTCGGAGATGGGGGACCAGCTGCGGCCGGCGTTTTCCGTCTTCCACACGCCGCCGCCAACCGAGCCGGAATAGAAGCTGTCGGATTCGGCCGCGTGGCCGGCGACGGCAAAAGTGCGTCCGCCGCGCATGGGCCCCACATCGCGCCACTCGAGCCCGGCGAGCAACGCGCTGGGGTAGGGATTCACGGAGGGCATCTGGGCCACTCCCACTCCCGCCACCACGAGACAAAGCGATGCGAAAGGAACCAGCCAACCACGCCGACCAACCATTCCGATTTGCTCCTATGCGGCCGGGTTTGATAGCCAGCCGAATGGAAACACTGTACCAGAAGCGGCCCGGGCGGCGGGCGCGACCAACATTTACGGCGAAAGCCCGGCGCATCACACGGGCATTCGGGGAACCGCCTCGCCACAAGCTTGCTACACTTCCTTTGAGTAGGCTGGAAGCCGCGCTTCGCGGCATCCAAGACGGCCGCTTGATCCGATTCGGAAAGCGACGGCAAACATGAAGAAAATTCTCAATAGCCCCACCGATTACGTCAACGAAATGCTGGACGGGCTTTGCGCCGCCCACCCGCAATACTACCGCCGCACCGGCGCCGAGGGGCGGGTTGTGGTAAGTACCGGCGCCCCGATCGGCGGCAAGGTGGGGATTGTGACCGGCGGCGGTTCCGGTCACCTGCCGGTGTTCACCGGCTACCTGGGAGCGGGCCTGGCTGACGCCTGCGCCATCGGCGATGTTTTTTCCTCTCCCGGCGTGGACCTGATGACCGATGCCATTCGCGCCGCCGATGGGGGTGCCGGCGTTCTCCGGCTTTACGGCAACTACGGCGGGGACCGTATGAATTTCGATATGGCCGGTGAGATGGTGGAAATGGAAGGCATCCGCACCACCACCGTACTGGTGGCCGACGATATCTCAAGCGCCAGGCCCGAGGAACGGCACAAGCGCCGCGGCGTGGCCGGGCTGGTCCTTTGTTACAAGATGGCTGGAGCCAAGGCCGCCGCCGGCGCCTCGCTGGACGAAGTCACATCCCTGGCGCAAAAGGCCGCGGACAGTTGCCGCTCGGTGGGGGTTGCGCTGACACCCTGTACGGTGCCTTGCGCCGGGCGGCCGACCTTCACTATCGGTGAAGACGAGATGGAAATCGGCATGGGCATTCACGGCGAGCCCGGCGTGCGGCGCGGGCCGCTGCGCACGGCCGATGAAATTGTGGCCGAAATGATCGATATGCTATTGGCGGATATGCCACTCGGCGCCGGCGACCGGGTTGCGGTGTTGGTGAACAGCCTGGGCGCGACGCCGCTCGAGGAGTTGTACATTGCCTATCGATATGTGGCGGCGAAGCTCGCCGGATTGGGCGTTATCGTGGTTTCGCCGCTGGTCGGCCGATATGCCACTTCGATGGAAATGGCGGGCATGTCGATCACCTTCGCGAAGCTCGACGCCGAACTGGAGGAGCTGTTGAAGGCGCCATGCGACTGCCCGTTTCTGAAGGTGTGACATGGCGGGCGCACTCACTACCGAATCTCTGCGCTGGGCCATCGTGAAGCTGAAAGAGCGGATGGGCGTCTCGGCCGGCGAGTTGAACGAACTCGACGCAGCGCTGGGCGACGGCGACCTGGGAGTGAACCTGATGCGTGCGGCCGACCGGCTGGCGGAGGGGCTGCCCAACCTTCCCGACGATATCGGCATGGCGCTGCTGGGGTGCGCGCAGGCCTTCACGCGCGTCTCGGCGTCGACTTACGGGACATTGCTGGCCACCGGCCTCATGTCGGCGGCCAAGGCGGTGAAGGGCAGAAACGAAGTGCCATGGGCGGAGCTTCCGGCTCTGCTCGGTGGCGCCATCCAGGCGATGTCCGATCGCGGCAAAGGGCAATTGGGCGATAAGACGGTTCTCGACGCGTTAGAGGCCGCACGGCGCGCCACGGTAGGCCTCGACGACCCCGCCGCCATGGCGAGCGAGGCCGCACGGGCCATCGCCGGCGCGATCGCGCAATTCCGCGACCTTCCATTTCGACAGGGGCGTGCGCGGATCTTTGGCGCCAAGGGGATTGGCCGCGACGACCCCGGCATGGTGGCGTTGGCACGCATCGTCGACAGCCTAAGTCCGCGCCCGGATGGTTAGCCGATCACGCTTCAGGCGAGGCCACCGCTCCCTTTAGGTACCGGCTTCCATTTGCAAACGTCCGAGGCATTTTCGGACTGTGTTCGGGCATATCCCCGCGGGACGCCTGTGGACTAAGCGGAGGCGGAAGTCTAGAATGGGAATTCCGCAGGAATCGGGAACCCAGGAGGACCGGGATGATAACGCGTAGGACCCTTTTGCAGACGGCCGCGGCGCCGATCGGAGCCGCGTTTGCGCTCCCCTCTCTATCGAAGGCCATTCAGGCCGCAACCACCGCGTACCAGCGGCCTAAGCTGAAGATCACCGACGTCCGCACGGCCATGGTGGTGGTACACGGACCGCAGGCTCACGTTCGGATCTACACCGATCAGGGGCTGATCGGCCAGGGCGAATCGACCGATGCCGCCATCGGCACACCGGCGTTGATGGCGAGTTTCAAGCAATTTCTCATCGGCAAGGACCCGTTGAACATCGATGCCATCTGGGAGGCACTGAGGCGAAACGGCATTTTCGCCGGCGCCCAGGGCGGCCAATATACCACCGCGCTCAGCGGCCTTGAGATTGCCCTTTGGGATCTGGTGGGAAAGGCGCTCGGCCTGCCCATTTACCAACTGATGGGCGGCAAGTTCCGCGACCGCGTGCGGATGTACTGCGACTCGGACATGCACGATGTGATGGGGGCGGAAGGCGACCGCAAGGTGCCCTGGATTCAGGAAGCAGGATTCACGGCCGCCAAGATGGACATCGACGATGCGCGCGATCCGGCCCGCTTCGACCGGGTGAACCGGACGGCGAGCAACGGCGAGATCGACCGCATGGTAAAAGAGGTCCGGCACATTCGTGAGAAACTCCCCGCATCGATCGACCTGGCGGTGGACATGCACGGGTTCTACGACGCGCCGACGGGCAAACGGGTGGCTCAAGAGCTCGAAAGCTTCCACCTGCTGTGGCTGGAAGAGCCGGTGCCGGCCGAGAACATCGACGCGATGGCGGAGATTCGCCGGTCGACCAAGACGCCCATCTGCTGCGGCGAAAACCTGTTCATGCGCTGGGGCTATACGGCGCTGCTGGAGAAGCGGGCGGTGGATATCATCATGCCCGATATTCAAAAGACCGGCGGGTTGTCGGAATCCCGCAAGATTGCCAACCTGGCGGACGCCTACTATATTCCGTTCGCGCCGCATTGCGTGGTTTCGCCGGTAGGGACGATGGCATCGGCGCACGTGTGCGCATCGGTTCCGAATTTTCTGGTCTGCGAATGGCACTGGATCAATCACCCGGACCTGTGGAAGAACTGGGTGAAAGAAGGGGAAATCATCGAGAAGGGACACATCGCGATTCCGGACCGGCCGGGAATCGGAGTCGAAATGGACGACGAAGTAGCGAAAAAGGCGCAGATGCCCGGCACGCCGTGGTTTGCGGCGAGCGCATAGGGTCACGGCGGCTTGACAGACGGCAGAAAACGATCGTCTGTCCCACTGAGCCTCAGCCTGTCTACAACCGGTGGACCCATTTGGAATTCGCCACCGAGCGGTTCACGGCCACTGTCACGGCGATGTGGGAGCCGGCGCCGGGTTGGCTTTCGACGAGGAACTTGCCGCCCAGGGTTTCGACGCGTTCGCGCATGCCGGTGATTCCGTAGCGATCGGTGGCGTTCTGCCCCACGGCGAAGCCGCACCCATCATCGCTGATGTCCATGTGCACCTTGCGGCGGGCGAAGTGAAGCCGCAGGCAGAGCGTGCGGGGGTGGGCATGCCGCACGGCGTTGCGAAGAGCCTCGCGGGCGATGGACAGCAGCTCGGCTTCGATATGCCCGGGTACCGGGAATGGCGACCCGGAAGGCTCATAGCGAACCGGTATGCCGGTATCCCTCTGGGTCCGCCCGGCCTCTTCGGCCAGTGCGGCGGCGATTCCGCTGGCGGGAACGGTATGCCGGAGGTCCCAGACGGCGCGCCGCGCCTCGTCCATGGTTTCGCGAACGTGGGTGCGGGCGCGATCGAGAAGGTCCCGGCTGGTTTCGGGGGAACTGCCGTTGACACAGGAGGCGGCTTCGAGCAAAGCCGATACCCCGGCGCAACCTTGAATCAGGGTGTCGTGCATTTCGCGCGCCACGCGGTTCCGCTCGAGCAGGATACCCTGATAGCGGGAGCGAATCCGGCGCACGCGGCCGCGGTGGGCGGCCCATGCCAGCGCGCCGGCGAGGACCATGGCGCATGCGAGCGACCAGGTGGTCTGGTAGAAATAAGGCCTCCAATACAGACCGAGCGCGGCTTCGGCGGTGCTGCCGGGAGTTTCCATGTCGAAGGCCATCACGCGGAAACGATAGCGGCCCGGCGGAAGGTTGGTGTAATAAGCGGCGCGGCGGCTCCCGGCCTCCGTCCAGTCGCGGTCGAAGCCCTCGAGCAGGTACTTGAAGCGGATTCTGGCCTGCGCTTTGAGCCGGACGGCGGTGTAGTGGATTTCCAACTTACCCTCCCCAGGCCCGAGGTTCAGGTTCCCGGATCCAGGGACGTCTTGCCCATCCGCCACCACGCGCTCGATCGCCACTGGAGGCGCTGGGGCCGAGCGGGGACCATCCGGGGTGACCCGGACCGGGCCCTTGCTGCCGGCAAACCAGATTTCCCCCTTCGAGGTAATGCATCCGGCCGGCTGAATTCCGCCATTTAATTGGCTGCTCTCCATGGTGTCGGAGATATCGTAGAAAGTCACGGCGGGGTGGTACGGCGGAGAGTCCGCCGACCGGTCCAGCTCGCTCCTCGGGACGGAAGAAATGTAAGTCGGGCCGCTCATCCAAAGGTCGCCGCGGGCATCCTCCAGGATTTGCGAAATGCTGTTGCTGGCAAGTCCTTCACGGGTAGTGAAATGACTGAGCCTGGCGTTCTTCCAGCGATACAGGCCGCCGGCCCGGGTGCCGAACCATAGGCCGCCATCGGAGTCTTCATGAATGGTCCAGATCTTTTCGCCCGCCAGCAGCCTGACCGGGGCATCGTTCACGAATGCGCCGGCGCGCATGTGGCTGGGACCCCGTTCGGTTCCCACCCATAAGTCGCCGTTGTGGTCGATCAACAGGGTCCTGACGCTGCCATAGGCCAGGCCGTTGCGGGTATGAAAACTGGTGAAGCCGTTGGGACTCCAGCGGCTCAGGCCGCTGTCCGTCCCGATCCAGATGCCACCCGTCGAATCTTCGGCAAACGCCCGCACGAAATCGTTGATCAGACCGTTCTCCATGGTGTAACGGAATACGCGGTTGCCTCGAATGCGAACGGCGCCGGTCTTTGTCCCGAGCCAAAGAGTACCCTGGCTGTCGCGAAATACATTCCGTACGGAAACGCCGGCGAGCGACGGCAGCGCTGCCGGAACGATGGCGCGGCCGTCGGAGTGGTACAGATGCGGACCGGCGATCCAGATACTGCCGTCGCGGTCGGCGTAAACGGTTCCGACAACGGAATCGAGAGAATCGGGAAAGGGCAACATGGCGATCGGGGTCTGGCTGAAGCGGACCAGCCCGGCATGGGTTCCGACCCAGAGATTCCGTTCCTCATCCTCATAGAGCGCCAGCACGACATTGCTGGGCAGCACGGCGGGCGAGGTCTGGCGCGAGAAGGCGCCGTCGCGATAACGAATCAACCCGCCGCCGACGGTGGCGGCCCACAGCCCACCGTCGCGGCTCTCGCGCAGCGCCTGGACGGTAGTTTCGATACCATCGATCTTCTTGGAGACAAACCCAACCCCGGAAGGGGTGCGAGTCAAACGCTGCAGGCCCGCGACGGTCCCCACCCAGGTGGTCCCGTCGCTCGCTTCCAGCACGGATCGGACAGTATTCTCGCCCAGTCCGCCGGGAAAATGGATCAAGGCTGCCTTACCGCCCGAAAGGCGAATCAGGCGTTCTCCACCGACCCAAAGGCCGCCTTCGCGATCCTCCCGGATCGTATGTACGGCGATGGATCGTATGCCCGATTGGCCGTCCACGCGAACCAGCCGGCCGCCGCGAATCCGGAAGAGTCCACGGTCCGTACCGACCCACACCGTTCCCTGGCTGTCTTCGAAAACGACGCGGACAAACGGGTTGGTAAGTCCCTCCTTTTCGGAAAAGCTTTGGAAAAAGCCGTCCTTGTACCGCACCAGGCCGGCCCCCTCCGTGCCGATCCACAATGCACCATCGCTGGCTGCCAACAACGTATAAACACTGTTCTCTCCAAGGGCGGGAGTACTCTCGCGATCAAAGACGGTGAAATGAACCCCGTCGAACCGCACCAGCCCGCCGGTGGTGCCGATCCAAAGGTAGTGATCCCTGGTTTGCGCCAGCGCCTGGACGGTGTTTTCCGGCAGCCCGTCCGCGCTCTGCCACACGCGACGGCCATAACCGTCGAGAGTGCTTTGCGGCGGCGCGAGAGCCAATGCTGCCGAAACCAGGGTCGCACCCAGCAATACGCCGCGAATGGTCTGAGCCGCTACCATGCCGCTACCCGAAGCACTCATTGTAATCAGCTTCGGGCTTAACCGAGCTGGGGAAATCCGTTCCCGCGGGGATCGCCAGCCTCACGCCCTCGTGACTATGGTCAGCGTTGCCGGCTTGAGGCCGGGAGAAGTGGCAGTGATGCGAATCTGGCCGGCGGCGGCGACCGATTGCACCATCGCCAGGCACATGCCGTGAAAGGCCTTGCCGATCTTGCCTTTGAAATCCGCTGCCATATCGGCCATATTGCCGTTGTCCACGCCGATCAGGCGGCCTTCGCCCTGGACCGCGAAGGCGATCGGGTTGTCGGCATCGGGGTGCAAACGGCCCTGGGCGTCCAACACCTTCACGATGACGTGGGCCATGTCGCGGCGGTCGGCGCGGATGGTGTCGCGATCCACGGAAAGGGCGATGGCGGCAGGGTCGCCCGTGGTCGAGATCTCGCTCTCCACGGCAACCGTTCCACCCTTCATCCCGACCGCCTTCAGAGTACCAGGCTCGTAGGGCACATCCCAGGAAAGATGCAGATCGTTGGTGGTGCGGGCGGCCCCGGAGGGCACCGGGGCCGATTGGCCGTAGCGGCCCTGCATGCCGTAGCGCGGAAACGCGTAGCCTTTGATGCCCACGGACTTGCCATTGAGAAACAACTCGACGCTGTCGCAATTGGTGTAACAAGAGACTGGCAGGAAGGCACCTTCATGGCCCTTCCAGTTCCAGTGCGGGGAGAGGTGCAGCACCGGTTTTTCAGTCCACTGACTCTGGTAGAAGTAGTAGCCGTCCTTGGGGAAACCGCAACTGTCGATGCACCCCGCACCGGAGCCTCTGGACGCGCCGAAAGCCTCGCCGAGGTAGTCGATGCCGGTCCACATGAAATCGCCGGCGACGTAATCGTGGGTGCGCACGAACTTCCAGAGCTGTTCGGTATCGAGGGAGAAGCCGCCCATGCCGCCTCTGCGTCTGGGGCCGGCCGCGGCCTGCGCCGGGGATGGCGGGAAAATGGCGCTATAGTCGCCGCGTTGCCCGCCCATGCCGCTGCTTTCGGTTCCGATCATCCGCCAATTGGGATGAGCGGCTTTGTCGAGGCTATAGTACAACTCGCGGTGCTCGCGCCAACGGTCGGCGTAGTTGTATCCCACAATATCGAGCGTGCTCAGAAACTCCGCCGGCGTCGCCTTGGGTTCGGCGGCAATGTTGTCGCAGGCGGCCGTGACCGGGCGGGTGGGGTCTTCGCGATGGAAGATGGCCAGCAGTTCCCGCAGAATCTCCAGGCCGTGCTCGGTGAGCTGGTCGGGGACTTCGTTGCCGCAACTCCACAGCACCACGGAAGGATGATTGCGGTCGCGGCGGACGAAATCGGTCACGTCGCGCTCGTGCCACTCGTCGAAGAGCCTAGAATAGCCGTTGCCGCGCACTTGGCCTTTGCCGGCCCTCCATTCGTCGAAGGACTCGTCCATGACCAGGAAGCCCATGCGGTCGCAGAGATCCAGAAACTCGGGCGCGGGCGGATTGTGGCTGGTGCGGATGGCATTGCAGCCCATCTCCCGCAGGATCTCGAACCGCCGCTCCCAGACGCGCTCCGGGACGGCCGCGCCCACGGCGCCGGCATCGTGGTGCAGGCAGACTCCGTTCAGTTTGACGTGCTCGCCATTCAGCAGGAAGCCGCGATCGGCATCGAATATGGCCTCGCGAATGCCGACCGGGGTGTCGTACTCGTCCACCGTTTGTTGGCCGACGCGGACAGTGCTGCGCACTTTGTAAAGATAAGGGGTCGAGACGCTCCACAGGGCGGGTTTCTCGACGACAAGGGACTGCTCGAACTGGTATTGGGCGTTGGGCCCGATCTCCCCAGGCGCCTCCGCGGTTTGGAGTACTTTGCCCTCGCCATCGACCAGCGCCGTGACCAGAGTGCAATTCACGGCCGCCGCTTTGGTGTTGCGCACTCGAGTCTCGACGTGGATGGTTGCGGCTTCCTTGGCAACCCGGGGGGTGGTGACAAACGTTCCCCACTGGACCACGTGGACGGGATTAACCGCCAGCAGCCAGGTGTGCCGGTAAATGCCCGAACCCGAGTACCAGCGCGAGCCGGGCTGCGGGGAGTTATCCACTTTCACGGCGACCACGTTCTCACCGGCGTTCAAGTGAGGCGTGAGGTCGTAGGCGAAGCTGATATAGCCGTAGGGCCGCTTGCCGAGATAATGCCCGTTGATCCACACTTCACCATTCTGGTAGACGCCATCGAACTCGATGGACACCTTGCGGTCCTGGTACGATGCCGGGAGGCGAAAGCGCTTCCGATACCAGCCGATGCCGGTGGGGGCGTAACCACCCGAGCCGGCGCTGAGCTCGTTCTGCGAGAAGGGGCCTTCCACGCTCCAGTCGTGCGGCAGGTCGAGGCCGCGCCAGGATGCGTCGGCAAATCCGGGTTCCTGGGCTCCGGGCGCGTCGCCCTTGAAGAATTTCCAGCCGAAGTCGAAGCTATCGCGGATACGCGCTTGCGGCTGCGGCGTTTGGGCCAGCAACTGGCTGGCGGAGTCGAGCGCCGAAACCAGGGCCGCTCCTCCCAACGCCCGGCCCAGCAAGCCGCGGCGCGTCATCGCATCGTTCGAATTCATGCAAATTTCCCCTTGGTAACTTCCGGAATTCATGGTGGACAGCTTCATAAGTTCGCTAACCCGTTTCCGGGCGGCCCGGCTTCGCGCGTTTCCGAGCCGCGACCGCTAGGGAACGGTTGCCTGATATGTGGCCGTAATTTCGAAATGGAGTACGTAGTCATCGGCGCACGGAAACCAGATACCAGATAGTGGGCGGGTCGCCAATCGGGAACGCCCAGCCCTCGGCCGTCTGCTTGGCCGGAACGGCTTCGCCTTGCGGTTTGCCGGAGCCATCGAGAGCGGCGACGCTCATCGTGTTGGCCGGTTCGATATGGCGTAGGGTCAGAGTGCCCGTGATCGGCTCGATCAGCGATGGCGAGCCGCCCTGGTTCTGAAGCTTGGTATGCTCCTGGTTCCACTCCATGCCGGTATTGGCGACGCGCGAGCCCGCCGTGAGGAGCATCTTGTCCGACCGCGCCAAGGGCTTTCCATCCAGGGAAGTGAGCACGATGGCGCCGAAGTTATTGGCGACGTCGGCGGCGAGATTCTTCAATACTTTGCGGTTGGCCTTGAGGAAGCCGACGAGCGCCTGGGTCCGCTCGGTTTCCACCGTGACCAGGCCGGACTTCCCGGCCGAGGTATACCAGGACAGTTCCTTCGTGTCGGAGACGATCGGGTTCGTCCCGGCGGCCGCGAGCGCGACGGTGGGCTCGCCGTCCAGAGACTGAATGCGAACGGCATGTTCGAGCGGGAGGGCGAGCGGGAAGCCGGGCGTAAAGTAAGGCTGTTCGGTGCGCGGCAACCGCCGGCTCTCGATCACCTGCTGGTTGGAGTAAGTCCGGGCGACGGTTTGTTGGGCGGGCCGCACGTCGCCGCGCAGGAACGTCAACGCGCCGGCCGCCATCTGGGTCATGCGCACCGGATCGAGCGAGACATCGAACGGATCGCCCACGTAGGGCTTCCAATCGGCAGCGAGCTTAGGCTCGAAGGTGTATACCACGATGGCGTCCCAGTCCTGGAAGCTGCCGTAGGCGGCCAGGATCGGAATCCCCTCGCTGGCCCATTCGTTGGGAAAGGGGTGATTGGTTTCGCTGACAGTGTAAGGTTTACCGGCGAAAGCGGTGCGGGAGAGTTGGACGACGGTGGAGTGGAGCGGGTCGTCGACCATGGGAGTATTGAGGGGAGGAGGCGAACCGGGGTGTTCCCAATAGACGTGACCGTCCAGAATATCCAGCTTCGAAAGCGAAGCCAGCATCGGATAAGGACTGCTGCTGTGGCCGTGATCGGCCGTCCCGGTAATGGGGACCTTCACGCCGAGCGTGTTCTTCAGATAGCCGCTCATATCGACATAGAACTTACTTTCCGTGTCGATGTAGAAAGCCATCTCGGCTTCATAGCGCTGGTTGGGCGCCGCGGCCGCCTCCCGGTTTGTCAGACGAGGGACGGGCGCGCCTTCCGGAACCGACGCCAGATGGCGCAGTCCGCTTAACTGTTCGGAACTACGATTCCGTTGAAGCCAGGCGTTATAGAGGCCCGTCAGCTCGTCGTCGTAGTAAGGTGTGAGCGGGTGAAAACCGAGATACAAACCGTTCTCGTTCACTATCTCTACAATCGCAATGGCTGTTTCGTCGCGATACGCAGTCTTGGTGTAGGGATTGACGTGAGTCAGCAGTCGCTGGGCGTACTCTTTTTCGAGCTCGATGAGGCGCGAGTCGTAAAGTGTAAGACCTTTACCCCACTGGATCTTATCGTAATCGCGAACGCCGTCGCCCGCCTTGTAAGAGCGGCCTACGTTGAGGTTGAGATCGACGTAGATGCCGCGCTTCTTGAGCTCCGAGATCTCGAAATCGAGCCGGTCGAGTTGGCGGGGATCGAAAGAGCGGCTGTCGTTACCAGTGGAATCGACAATGCCGCGCGGGGAGGGGAGGTCGAGGAAATGCAAGCGGACCAGGTTGATGCCGTAGCGCGCCAGCGTTGCGGCCCACATTCCGGCGTCCTCCTTAGGCGGGATCTCAACTGAACCACGGCTCCAGTCGGTGAAATGGACGCCCCAAAAGCGGATGCGGCTGCCATCGGGCTTGACGAAGTGACCGTTCTGGATGCGGATGAAGCCGGCGTTACCGGCGGGCGGGTCGAGCAGGAAGGAGACGTCCATCGCCGCCGGGCCAGCGGCCCGATGGTCCATCGTGAACGGCCGAAGCAGGCCGTCGTCCCATTGCGCCCATAGCCCGGCAGGGTAAACTAGCACCAGAGAGAGAATAAGTCCGATGGGCCGGTTCGAAATTAGCTCCGTGGGTAACCTGAGTATTCGCATCTCGGCAACCGCGCCCTCGCGGCTCTGACTCGCAAACAATTATATAGCCGGGCGCCGAGCGGCGCGGCCCGCTACTGGCGCAGGGCGCCCTTTCGGGTAACGATCAAGGTGAGCGCGGCGGAAACCAGCATGGCGCCGGACATGGCGAGCATGGCCAGCATCATGCTGTGCGTGTGGTCGACAATGATGCCGATGGCATGGGGAGACGCATAGCCCGCGAGGTTGGCGACCGCGTTGATCCAGGCGATGCCGGCGGCGGCGGCAGTGCCCGCCAGGAGCGCCGAAGGAACCGCCCAGAACACGGTGAGGGCGGACAAAATCGCGGCCGTGGCGACACTGAGGGCGGCCAGGGCTACCACGCCGGGCGCACCAGGAAGGGCACTGACGGCGAAGGCCACCGCTCCGACGAAACAACAGAGCGTCAGGTGCCAGCGGCGCTCGCCGGTCTTGTCGGAGTGGTGCCCCACGGCGAGCATGGCGATGGTGGTGACCACCCAGGGAATTGTGGAGAGCCACCCAATGGCGACGGGATCTTTGGTGATGCCGTTCTTGATAGCCTGCGGCAGGTAGAAGGCTATGCCGTAGTTGCCGGCGGTAACACCGAAATCGACGAAGCACAGTAGCCAGACGCTGCTGTTGCGAAAGGCATCGGAGAACTTGGACTTGGCCCCGCCGGCGCGCTTGTCGGCGTCATGTTCCGCCTTGAGGTTTCCCAAAACGACCCGCTTTTCTTCGGCGCTCAGCCAGTTGGCCCGCTCCGGATCGTTGGTCAACAGGAGCCACACGCCCACGCCCACCAGGGAACAGGGAATGCCGCAGACCAGATACAGCCACTGCCAGCCCGCCAGACCGGCCACTCCCTGGAGATGCTTCAGCATCCATCCCAAGAGAGGTCCGGCGAAAATGCCCGAGATCGGCACGGCGGCGAAGAACATAGCCATCATTTTGCCGAGGTGCTTGCGAGTGTACCAGAAGGTCATGTAGAGAACGACCCCGGGGAAGAAACCGGCCTCGACGGCGCCGCCGATGAACCGCAAGACGTAGTAGCTGGTTGGACCGTGGACGAACATCATCCAGGCGGAGAGAATGCCGCGAACGATCAGGATCGGGCCTAACAGGCCGCGTGCGCCGATCTTCTTGAGCACCATGTTGCTGGGAACGTTGAAAAAGAAATAGCCGACGAAAAACATTCCGGCTCCCAGGCCGTAGACGGCCTCACTCATCCCCAGATCCTGCTGCATCTGGAGCTTGGCGAAGCTGACATTGACCCGGTTGATATATGCCACGACGTAACAGAGGAACAGGAAAGGCATCAGCCTGATGGTGATCTTGCGGTAGAGCGCCGCTTCGACCCGGTCGGACGCCTGGGCGGGCGACGGGTTCATCGGTTCCTCCTTGGGCGGTCGGAGGGCGAGGTACTATTTCGGATAAACGGAATCTGTAAGAACAGCGCCATACTGGCCAGTATGACGCCTTGTGCCGGTGTTGTCACCGCCTGGTTTTGGTGCCGCGGCGATCAGCTCAACGTCAATTCGCGTTCCGGATCGACCAGCAGCCAGGCCAGCGAGCCGCACAGCGCCAGCGCGGCGGCGACCAAAAACGACGCGGTCCAACCGTAGTGCGCGGCGATGAGAGGGGTGAGAGAGGCCGTAACGACACCGCCGAACTGGCCGGTCATGTTCATCACGCCGGAAACCGAACCGGCCGAACGTCCGGCGATGCCCGCGGTCACCGACCAGTAAGAGCTTTGCGAAAGGTACAGGGCACCGGCGCCGCCGGCCAGCACCAGGCAGGCCATGGGAGCGCTGGAGGCCTGGGTGCCGATGGCCAGGAAAACGGCGGTGAGGACGAGGCCGACCAGGGCGATGCCGCAGCGGCCGATGCGTTTACCGTAACGGCTGGTGAGACGGTCGCTGATCCAGCCTCCCAGAGGAGAGCAGCTCGACATGGCGATGAAGGGCAGCATGCCGTAGATGGCGCTGGTGTTGAGGTTCAGGTGGCGAACCTCCCGCAAGTAAGTGAAGAACCACGAGAAAAAGAGATAGGCGACATAGCAGAAGGAGAAATAGCTGCCGCTGACGGCGAGAACCTCCTTGCTGCGGAAGATGGCGCCCCACGGCACGGCGGTGGAGCCGGAGGGCGCCGAGGCGGGGATGCCGGCGCGGATGTGGGCGAGTTCCTCGGGCGTCATCCAGGGATGGTCCTCGGGTTGGTCGCGAGCGATCAGGAACCACGCCACGCCGATGCAGATAGCGACCAGGGCGGTGATCCAGAACGACCAGCGCCAGCCGTAGTGAATGATGATGTAGCTGATGATGGGCGGAGCGGTGGCCGCACCGGCGCCGACGCCGGCAAAGATAATGCCGTTGGCCAAGCCGCGTTCCTGGCTGGGGATCCAGGTCGCGACCACGCGGTTAGACGAAGGAAAGATACAGGCTTCGCCGCTACCGAGCAGAAAGCGCACCGACAAGAGAAGTACCAGGGCGAAAGAGATGGCGGTCGGCGTCCAGGCAGTCATGGAGGTGAACAATGCGTACCAGAGCACGACAATAGCCACCACACGAGCGGGACCGTAACGGTCGGCCAGGCGGCCGCCGGGGGCCTGGAACAAGGCGTATCCCAGGATGAAGGCGCTGAAAACCCATCCCAATTGAATGTGAGTGAGGTGAAATTCCTGCTCGATAAAACGGCCCGTGATGGAGATGTTCACGCGGTCCATGTAGGTGATGGCGGCGATCAGGAAAATCCAAACGATCAGCAGCCAGCGAATCTTGCCCCGCAGAAGAGTTTTCATGGATGAATCCTCATGATACTCGGAAATGGCGCGACTGTCGCATGATGGGTGTTTCGCCGCGGGTTTCGAGAGGCGATCGGCGGGCGGGGCAAAGCCGGAACAGGGCCGGCCTTGACTCCGCGGGCGATTGTGGCTTAAATGGTCTCGGATTTCATTGTGCGCGATCCGGCGGCGATTCGAATTCTGTTGGTCGACGACCACCCCGTGGTGCGATTCGGTTTGGGGGCTATTATTGCGGCCCAACCCGATATGACGGTGGTTGGGGAAACCGCGTCCGGGGCCGAGTCGGTGGAGTTAGCGTCGCGGCACCGGCCAGACGTCGTCTTGATGGACCTGCGCTTGCCGGGAATGAGCGGCGTCGAAGCCATCAAGGCGATCCGGCAGCGGCTGCCGGCTACGCGCTTCGTGGTGGTGACGGCATACGAAGGCGACGAAGATATTCATAGGGCGCTTCAGGCAGGGGCGCACGCATACGTGCTGAAAGGCGCATCGCACGTGGAATTGTTGACGGCGATCCGCACTGTGCTGCGCGGGCAACGATTCATACCGCTTTCGGTGTCGGCAAGCCTGGCTGGGCGGCCGCCGCGCTCGGATCTGACCAACCGTGAGATGCAGGTCCTCGAACTTATCGTCAATGGTTTGAGCAATAAGGAGATCGCGATCCGGTTGGGAATCACCGAGGGCACCGTGAAGTGGCATATAAATGTACTCCTCGGCCACTTGAAAGTGACCGACCGGACGCAGGCGGCCGTCGCCGCCCTGCAGCGCGGGCTGGTATGTCTCTAGATATTCCCTAACTTTCGATAGGTGACTAGTTTCGGATTCGGGCGTATGATTACCGTGGCCGGTGTGACCGGCCGCAAGGCTGCGCGGGACGCCAGTGGCAACCCTCCAGGGAATTATGAAGCGGCGCCCGGGATATTCTGGGAGACGACTTTTCCAACGTCTGAACTTAGAGGAGGTTTAGTGAAGTTAGCGTCGTATTCCGAACGGCCAGGCGCCATGTCCCATTGGCGCCATTACGGGTTGCCTATCTTTTAATGGTTGACTGCAAAGTTTCAAGGTGATAGGCTGCTGTCCAAGCTGAGTGCTCCCGGTGTGGGAGGGCGCTCAGGAAATGAAGCGTTGGTGGAGTCTCCACTGAAGAAGAGTCTTCCCTTGTATTTGGGAAGACCGATAAGGAGAGGTTATGTCTCTAGTTGCACGTTCCCTGTTGATTGTCCTGGCCTGCTCGGTAATGTCTCTTGCGCAGGATATTCGCACTGCCACGGTGGTTGGCACCGCCACCGACCCGAGCGGCGCGGCCGTCCCTAACGCTCAAGTTACCGCGATTAACCTTCAGACCAAAGTCGAAACAAAGACCCAGACGACGCCTGACGGCGAATATTACCTTCCATTTTTGAACCTGGGTACATACGACGTCAGTGTAGAATCCCCAGGCTTCAAGAAGTTCGTTCGTACCGGCCTCATTTTGGAAGCTGGAGCTACGGTGCGCGTCGACGTCAAGTTCGAAGTTGGCGCAACGACGCAAGCAGTGGAGGTAACGGCGGCGACGCCGCTTTTGGCGACCGACGACGCGGTGGTGGGAGGACTCGACGACGCCAAGAAGATTGAAGAGAGTTCCATGCTTCAATCCAAGCCGCAGCATCTGATGTACTACATGGAGGGTGCCTATTCCGATAATGGCGGGACCTATCACATTTTGGGCGAGCCCGCCAATCTGATCAACTACACCGTGGACGGGGCAAACGTGAAGCAGTCCATCCGTTCGGCGATCGGCGAAACCAGCACCTCCCTGACGGTTCCGGTCGATTCGGTTGCGGAAGCCCAGGTGTGGACGACTGGAATCCCCGCCGAGGTCGGCCATAGCGCTGGTGGGACTTATAACATGGTCCTGAAGAGCGGGACCAACCAGCTTCACTTCGCCACTGAAGAACGCTACATCAACAAAGACTTCGTCGACCGGGCCTATTTTCAGCAGAGCGTTGCCAATCTCGCTACCGCCCCATTCGAGTACCACAATTTCAACGCCGCTCTGAACGGCCCGATCGTAATTCCCAAGCTCTACGACGGGCGGAACAAGACCTTTTTCATGCTCGCGTATCGCCTGGACTACGATCACGAAGCCAATGTCTCCACCACCTCAACTCCGGATGCGGGCATGTTGAGCGGGAATTTTGCGTTCGGTGGACTTGGATACCCGATCTATGACCCCAAAAGCATAGCCTGCACGCTGGCGGCGGGTTGTCCCAGTTCCTCAGGATGGACCGCGGCGGTCTTTCCGAACTACCAGATTCCACAGAGCCGCTTTGACCCGGTTGCGGCCAAATTTCTCTCTTTCAGCCCTTATACGCCGGCTAATACCGCGGGCTTCTACAGCGCCACCGGTCCCAACAACAACCTGACCGCTTTGACTCATTACCTCTCGGATCGCGAGGGCTATATTCTCAAGATTGACGAACAGCTTGGTAACAACGACAGGTTCTTCGTGCGATGGGGCAGCAACATGTTCCGCGAGCCGATCGGCCGCAACGCCGTGCAGTACGCCTGGGGAGCCATTGACAGCACGGAGTACAGCTACGGCCTGCGCGAACCCATTGACGTCAAGAACCCGACCCTGGGCTATTATCACAATTTCAGTCCGACCCTGATCAACGAGTTTCGATTTGCCTATCAACGCCGCAACGACACCGTCCAGCCCCAACTCAATAACCAGGGGTGGGCGGGCATTTTAGGGGTTCCAGGAGTTGGCCCGCAGACCTTTCCCGGATTCGTCGGCGCATCGGGCGGGAGTTCGGTCACCTGGAACGCCAACCCGAGCGGAACCGCCAGCAACTATCTGCGAACCCTCAATGAGGATTTCGAGTTTATTGACAATGTGACCAAGGTGGTCGGGGCGCATACCTTTAAGGCGGGCTACCAGGGCATGATCGTGAGGGAGAACGACATTTCCGTGTCGCAGCCGTCCGGGGTATACAATTTCGCTACCTCCGGAAGCGGCCTGCCGTTTACGCCTAACACTGGTAACTCGTTTGCCTCGTTTCTTCTGGGCTCGGTGACTTCCGCCACCTTCACCAACCTGCTGGCAAATTATCTGCCGCGCTGGTGGTCGCACCAATTCTACGTGCAGGACGACTGGCGCATTCTCCACAATATGACCATAAATTTCGGAGTGCGCTACAGCTATGAGAGTCCGGCGAATACCAAGTGGGGACTGAAGTCCGAGTTCAATCCCAATGTGGTGGATCCGCTGACTGGCCTGATGGGCGCGATTACGAATCCTAAGGGAAACTTGTACAGCGCCGACCATAAGAACTTCGCGCCGCGTCTCGGCCTGTCGTGGAACTTCGCTCCGAAGTTTGTATTCCGCGGATCCATCGATTTCTTTACCCAGGACGTGATGCCGGAGCTTGGGCAGGACAATTACCTGGCCACGGCCAACGTCCAGCAGCCTTCCGGAAACCCGTATCCCGCTTTCTACCTTTCTCAAGGCCCGGGTCCGGTCAATTACACAATCAACCCGTCGACCTACACCGCCAATTACGTCGGAACTAACTATAGTGCCCGAACGGCTACCTACATCGACCCGAATCTCCGCAACCCTTATAGCATGACTTGGGCCTCCGGGTTCCAGTATGAGTTCAAGCCCAACCAGGTGGCTGAGGTGGTATATCAAGGCTCGAACGGCGTCGGTCTCGTCCCCAGCTCCGGCGTGGCTTCCTCCACCACCGCGCCCAACCCGGGTAACGCGGTGAATATCAACGTACTGCCTCTGTCGATTTACCAATCGACGAATACCACGCTGCTGAGCCAAGTCTACGCCGGTTCGCAAAACTATCTGACCTACCCGCAGTTTGGCACCATCACTTACTACGGTAATTACGGCCACAGCACCTACAATGCGCTGACCGCGCGCGTGGAGCGGCGGTTTAACAACGGATTCTCGTACAACTTCCTGTTTACGTGGAGCAGGAACCTCGCCGGTACGGCCGGTTCGGGGGAACAGTTCTACGACTGGAACCTGACCAAGGGACCTACGGCCACCGACGTGAAATTGATGGGCGTCGCCACGTTTACATACGATCTGCCATTCGGCAAACACCGGAAATACCTGAACCGGAACACTACGCTAGGCTACATGGCGGACGTGCTGGTGGGGGGCTGGACCTTCACGTCGATTCAGAGCATGCGCACGGGCGAGCCGCTGTTCTTTACCATGGCCGGCAGCCCTTACAAGCAACTGTCCGGCCAGACGATACCGAATATCGTGCCCGGGCAGAAAATAAACGTTTCGAACTATTCGGTGGGCCCGAATCTGTGGCCCGAATCGAACCAGAACCCGTTTCTCAATATCAATGCCTTCTCCTACCCGGGGAACTATCAGAACGGCGACGCCGGGGTGGGGATAGCCCGTCAAGGCAATGTGTGGTGGCCGGAATACTCGCTGTACAACGGCAGGTTTGCTCCACTTACGGGGTATAGCTATAGCAACTGGTACACCCCAAATCCGAACTGGCAAGGCATACTGCGGCTCGAGTTCTGAAAGGTGGAATTTGCCGTCTCGGAATTGAGAGATATCCAAGGATCGAGGAATATATGACGTTACTACAGAAGACGCAAAAGGCAATACTCAGTCGCCGCTCGATGCTGCGAAGTGCCGCCGCGGGGGCCATGTTCGGTCCTCTGTTCAAAGCCACCGAGGGACAGGTGAGCGCGCAGCAAACGGTGAACAAGAACTCATCGCCCAGCACGCTGAAGATCACGGACATGCGCGCCTGCCGGCTGGCCGCGAATTACGACTACCCGCTCATCAAGATCTATACCAATCAGGACGTTTACGGGTTGGGCGAGGTACGGGACGCGGGCGTGGAAGGCATCGCCTTGATTCTGAAGGCGCACCTGGTAGGCAGGAACCCGCTGAATATCGAGGGCAACCTGAGAATGTTGCGCAATTTCGCCAATCATGGGCGCATGGGCGGCGGCTACAGCGCGGTGGATATGGCGCTGCACGACATCGCCGGCAAGGTTTTTAACGTTCCGGCTTACCGGCTCATCGGCAATAAGAATCACGATAAGATTCGCATCTACGCCGATACCACCAGTCACCCGGATCCCAAGGTCTATGCGGAGCGCATGCGCAAGCGCAAGGAAATGGGACTGACCTTCTTCAAGATGGATCTGCAGTCCGACATGCTGAAGGACCGTCCGGGCGCCCTCAACGAGCGCGGCGTCTGCACCGAAAAGGGACTCGGGTATCTCTGCGAATACATCGCCGCCATTCGCGATGTCATCGGACCGGGCACTCCTTTAGCCGCCGACCATTTCGGGCCGCTGAACATCAACGATTCGATCCGCTACGCCAAGGCCTTCGAGCCGTACCAGCTCTCCTGGGCGGAAGACCTTCTTCAAATTCCGGCAGGCCACGAATATCCCTATCTGAACTGGCAGGCGTACAAGATTATCTCCGACGCCACGGTCACTCCCGTTCTGACCGGCGAGGATATATTCGGGCTCCAGGGCGGTTTCGATGGCCTGATCGAGCACCGCGCCGTGGACGGAATCCATCCCGACATCGAGACTTCGGGTGGGTTACTCGAAACCAAGAAGATCGCCGACGCCGCCGAAACGGCCGGCATACGGGTGGCCATGCACCATGCCGGGTCGCCGATCGGCGCCTTCTCCGGGTATCATTGCGCGGCCACATTCGGCAACAACTTCCTGGCCATGGAAAACCACGCCCTGGATATGCCGTGGTGGCAGGACCTGGTCACGGGCGTTCCCAAGCCGATCATCGACAAGGGCTACGTGACGGTTCCGGAAAAGCCGGGACTCGGCCTGGAACTGAACGATGCGGTGGTCAAGGAGCACCTGCGGAGGCCGGGATACTTTGAGCCGACGCCGATGTTCGACGACGTGATCGTCTCTGGATTCCGTACGGGCGGCGCCTGGCCGCACTTTGATGAAACGGGTAAGTGGTGCAATTGCGTTACCTACGAGTAATGCCAGGAGGCTTGGTGCGTTCCCATAGATTGATCGCTATCGTTTTGACCGCGACGTCGGGTCTGTTTGCGGCAGACCCGACGTTTCTGAGGCGGGTTATTTCCGATGTCCAGCCGCAGGCGGACGACCTGACGGCGGGCGGCAAAGGCGCCGTGTACAGGCCGGTGTTCGGGGTCGGCGATGCCCAGGCGAAGCAACTCAAGGGCATCGCCCGCTACGGAGAACTGACTGTGGCCGCCGACGGCACCAGTGCGCTGGTAAGCTATCCCGCCGAGGAGCAGATTTACTATATCCTCGGCGGGAATGGGACGCTGCTCTACGAAGACCAGAAAGTGCCGGTCAAGAAGGACGATTTCATGTACCTTCCGGTGGGCGTCAAACACGGCATGGCCAACGAGTCCAATCAGCCCGTCCGGCTCCTCGTGATGGGGTTCAAGATTCCTCGTGGAACCAATGTGCCGCCCACCCCCAAGCTCATGTTGGCTAACGCCGCCGACGTGAACCTGGTGCCCGTCCAGGGACACGGGCCCACGGCGCTGTTCAAGCTGCTGATGGGCACCACCGAAAGCAAGCGCGACAAACTGGCCGCGGCCAGCCAGATGGTGAGCCTGTTCATCATGGACTTTGCCCCCACCGGGACCAACATCCCGCACCATCACGAGAGTGAGGAAGAGATCTACTACGTTCTCCGCGGACATGGCGATATGGTGGCTGGCGGCGGCGTGGACGGCAACGAAGGGCGCTATCCCGCAAAAGAGGGCGACGCGTTCTTCATCCGGCTTAACGCCACGGTCGGATTCTATAGCGGATCGACCGGTGGGGACCACGATCTCATCCTCGCCGTGCGGTCGCGGTTTCCGTTTCAGCGAAGGGAATAACCGACCCCCTTATCCCTCCGCCCCATGCTCGGCCGCGCTGACGTTTCGCGGCCGAGCGCTTTATTTAACAGCCTCCCCGCCACGCGATAATTTGCTGGGACAGGCCTCCCGGCCTGTCGTAGCCGCGAAGCGGCTCATCCAGCCAGCGATAGGCCAGGAGGCCTGTCCCACACACGGGGACCGCCCTCTGCGCGCCATGCGGTATCATACTCGCGAAAACTACTTCTATGGCTAAATGGACCAGGCGCATATTCGTCGGCGGGATTTCCGCTTCGCTCTGCGCTTTGAAAGCGGCGGCGGCGCCGACGTCCGGGGGACTGACGCTGTGGTACCGAAAGCCGGCCGAAAGATGGACCGACGCGCTTCCCATCGGCAATGGCAGGCTGGGGGCGATGGTGTTCGGCGGAGTGGAAGATGAACGGCTTGGGTTGAACGAAGATACGTTCTGGTCCGGCGCGCCGCGGGAGTGGAACAATCCGGATGCCCGCCAGCACCTGGCCGAGGTGCGGCGACTGGTTCTCGACGAGGCGGACTACGTGGGCGCGGATGGCGTATGCCGCCAAATGCAGGGACCGTACAACCAATCGTACCTCGCGCTGGCGGACCTGCACATCGAAACCGGGCGCATGGGCGGGATTGACGACTATCGCCGCGACCTGGACCTGGACCTGGGCGTTTCGCGGGTGAGCTATCGCACGGCGGGCGCCAGCCACGCGCGGGAAACGTTCGCCTCGGCGCCGGACCAGGTAATCGTGGCGCGATGGACCACCACCGATCGCGCCGGGATCGACGTGGCGCTCTCGCTCGCGAGCCCGGTCGATTCCGATGCCCACGCGTCCGATAGCGGCGTGCTGCGGCTCACCGGCAAAGCGCCTTCGAACGTGGAGCCGAACTACGTCAGTTCCGCCGACCCGGTTGTCTACGACGCAGCCGAGGGCAAGGGGATGCGCTTCGAAGTGCGATTGCAAGCGGTGCCGGAAGGCGGCACGATGCGCGCACAGGGCGGGAAGCTCCGCATCGAGGGTGCCCGCGCCATCACCGTGCTGATCGCCGCCAACACCGGCTTTCGGGGATACGATCACGATCCGGACGGAGCGGCGGGCGAGATCGCCGAAGCGTGCCGGCGACAACTGGAGTCGGCCCGGAACAAGCCCTATGCGGCCTTGCTGCGCGCTCACGTGGCGGACCACCAGGCGCGGTTCCGCAGGGTTGCGCTCAGCCTGCCTCAACTCGGGCCGTCCAACCTCGCCACCGATGAACGCCTGCGCGATTTCGCCGCCAATCCCGATCCCGATCTGGCCGCCCTGTACTTTCAGTACGGACGCTATCTTCTGATTTCCAGTTCGCGGCCTGGCACGCAGCCGGCCAATCTTCAAGGCATTTGGAACCCGGAGATGCGGCCGCCGTGGAGCGCAAACTGGACGGCCAACATCAACGTGCAGATGAACTATTGGCTGGCAGAAACCTGCAACCTGGCGGAATGCCACGAGCCGCTGTTCGACCTCATCGAGGGGCTGAGCAAGACGGGCGCCAAAACCGCCGCCGTGAATTACGGCTGCAAAGGCTGGGTTTCCCATCATAACGTCGACCTTTGGCGGCAATCCGCGCCGGTTGGGGATTACGGAAAGGGTAATCCCACCTGGGCGAACTGGGCGATGAGCGGACCGTGGCTTTGTGCCCACCTTTGGGAGCACTACGCTTTTGGCGGCGACCGCGAATTTTTGCGCGCCAAGGCCTATCCTCTGATGAAGTCCTCCGCCGAGTTCTACCTCGACTGGCTGATTGAGCGAAAGGATGGACGCCTGTCGACCTGCCCCTCGCATTCCACGGAGAACAATTTTATAGCTCCGGATGGGCGCACGGCCGAAACCAGCGACGGCTGCACCATGGATATGGCGCTCCTCTCCGAGCTGTTCTCGAACACGATCGAGGCGGCGCGAACGCTGGGAGTCGATTCCGATTTTACCGCCCGTTTGCAGGCGGCGCGTGGGCGGCTTGTGCCGTACCAGATCGGCAGCCACGGCCAGCTTCAGGAATGGTCGCGGGATTTCGCTGAGGCCACGCCCGGCCAGCGCCACATGTCGCACATGTACCCGCTGTTTCCAGGCAGCGAATTCACCTCGCGGCGCAAGCCGGAATTGTGGAAGGCCGCGCGCGTATCGCTGGAGCGCCGCCTGGCAGCCGGGGGCGCATATACCGGTTGGAGCCGGGCGTGGGCGATCAACTTTTGGGCCAGGCTGCTCGACGGCGAAAAGGCCTGGGAATCGGTTCGGCTGCTGTTCCAGCACAGCACCGGGCCCAATCTGTTCGACACCCACCCGGCCGGCGATTCCTGGATCTTCCAGATCGATGGCAATTTCGGCGCCACCGCGGCAATCGCCGAAATGCTTCTGCAGAGCCACGACGGCGGGATCGACTTTCTGCCCGCGCTGCCGCAAGCCTGGAGCAAGGGAAGCGTGCGCGGATTGCGGGCGCGCGGCGGCGTCACCATCGACATCCGCTGGGACGGCGGGAAGGCCGCGGAAGCCTTTTTGCGGTCGAGCCTCGCGGGTGAGCATCTGCTCAGGCCGGCCCCAGGCACGCGCATCCGCGAAATCCGGGGCCAGGACGGAAAGAAGGTCCAAGGAACGCCGGACGCCGATTCTGCTGTGCGGGTCCGGCTGCAGGCTGGCCGCGTTTATCGGGTACTGTTCGCGTGACGGCGCGGGCTCAACCGGATCGCGGCCCCGCTAGCGGGGCGAGATAGTTGCCGGCGGCCGCCGCCATGAAGTCCATGTCGGTGGGCGCCTGGAAGAGCCGAAAGCCCTGCCGGAGATATTCCTCGGCCTGCTCCGGCGTCCGGGCCGGCCGCCCCAGACACTTGCCATACTTCTTGCCTGCTTCGATCACCGGGGCGATGGCCTCGTGCACCTTGGGATGGCTCTGGTCGCCGCGCAACCCCAGCGAGAACGATAGATCGTTGGTGCCGATGAAGAGCGCATCCACGCCGGGAGTGGCGGCAATCTCATCGATCCGCTCCACTGCGGCCGCTTCTTCCACCACGGTGATGACGGTGACGTTGCGGTCGGCGGAATCGTAATAGCTCTCGCCGCCGGGCCAACTGCGCCGTGCCAGTCCGGGACCCGCGCCGCGCCGTCCGGTGGGTGGATAACGGCACGCCGCGGCAGCTTGCCGCGCCAGTTCGGGCGTGGTGGTGAAGGGGAATATCACGCCGCTCACGCCCGCGTCCAGCACCCGCTTCGCCATCCAGAGTTCGTTTATCGGCACGCGCGCAAAAAGCAGCGTGGGCAATGCGCGGGTGGCCAGCACCATGCCGCGCAGGGTCTCCAGGGTGATGGGGGAGTGCTCCATCTCTATCCACAGAAAATCGAAGCCGAGCTCGGCCATGCGCGCCGCGGTTTCCAGGCTCGCGGTGGTGATGGTGGCGGCGACAACCGGCCGCCCCTCGCGGAACTTGCGCTTTACGGGACTCTCCCAACTTGCGTCTGTCATTTTCTTATTAACCAAATCTCCGAAACCTGGCTGCCGCGCCCGTTGCCGCCCAGGCCCGGCTCGCGGCTCCAGCTCAAGGTCAACTCGCCGGTCGCGGTGGCCTCCCTGGGAATGTCGAATTCCAGTGGCCGCACCGGCATCGGCTTCGCGATCAACGGATGAATTTCGATTCGATCGTTCGCCATCAACCGGATTTTAACGCGCGGGCTGTCGCCGCCGTACACCACGCGGATTTTGTACTCGGCGCCGCGGTCCAGGTCCTGGTAGCGCAGTCGGAGGGCCTCATCGAACAGCGACTCCGCCTGGGTCCACCAGGAGGTGCGGAGCGTCCGGTCGCCCGCAAATCCAACCAGCGGCGATTCCCAGAACGCCGGGTCGGCCCGGTAACCACGCCCGCGCAACAAATGCGGTTGCTGGGCGGGATTCCCCAAATCGTCGTAGAAGCCTCCGGGACCCGGGTCGGTCCAATGAACGATGCGCTCCAGCTCCTTCAAACGCTCGTTTTCCTCAGGCATGCGGCGCAACTCGGTGAACTTCCCCTCCAGCCACACACGGTTGTTTAGGGGCGCGTCCACGGTATCGAGGTTAGCGCCGCGCTCCACCGCGATGGCTTTATAGCGCGGCACACTCAATTGCATGCGGATACTTTGAAACAACGCTTCCGCCAGCTCGAAGATGCGCGCGCGGCGGTCGCCGGCTACGCGGGAGGTTACCGCCAGGTCCAGCACCTCTTCGGCGCGCTTAACGGCGTTCAGAGATCCGGCCGCGGCCGCACGGCGCAATTCGGACATGGCACGGTCCTCCAGGCTGGTCTCGTACAACAGGCGGGACCGCGTGTAGGCATCGTAGTAGGCGCGATAGAGCGCCTGCTGGAACCGCCAGTTGGCCAGCACCGCGGGCGGCGCGTTTCGCTCCATCTCCTGGAACTGCTGAAGCGTGGTTTCCACTCCGGCATTGGCTGCCAGCGGCCCGCGCCAGTTCCGCTCCAGCGCAAGCAGACCCTGGGCGAAACTCTCGCTATAACGTTCGCCTATGAAGTAGCGGCTGTATTCCCGCAGAATATCGGCCACGCCGCGGTCCGGGTCCCATCCCAGGGCGCTCCACACCATCTTGTTCACGTCGTCGTTACAACCCTCGGAATACGTCAGGAAGCCGATGGTGTAGGGCTGCAGCAAGCGGAAGATATTGGCCTCGTCGATGGGCCGCGGGTTGATTGTCTCGCGCCCCTCGGTGACGGCGTAGGCCACATCCCAATCCGGAACCGGGTACTGCGCCTGGCGGCTGTGGGTGATATCCGGGTAGTGACGAATCGGGTACCGCTCCGGCACGGCCGCGCGCAATTGCGGCAGGCTCATGCCCACCTGCGGCCCAAAGACCACGCCACTGAGCCACTCCGGCTGTTGGTTCTTCAAAATGCTCAGAAACTCATCCATCCACGCGCTGGTGAAGCTCTGCGGGGAAACCCACATCTGCGCCTTGGGGTGGTAGCGGCGCAGGACTTCCGTTTCCTTTTCGAGCAGCCCCATCAGCACCTTCGGCCGGGTGTGGCCGGGATCGCCGCCCGGAACAAAAACCGCGTCCACGCGCGGCAATTGGCGGAAGACCTCGCCCCATTCCTCCAGCGCGGCCGCCACGGTCTTTGCGTCCGCATAGTCGCCATCCATCGCCGGATACCAGATCCACACGTCGAGCCCATAGGCATTGGCCAGGCGGGACATCTCGATCATCATGCGCATGGGCGGCAGCGGAAATAGAGGGCTATCGGCCGCGTCGTCCGAGCGCGGCGGAATCAGCTCGATCGCGTTGGCCCCGAACACCACCAGGTCGCGCATGTACTGCTCCCAGACGGGAACGCTCCAGCCGTCGTAAGAATTGGTTTTTGGCCGATAGCCCAACTGATGGCCCCGCAGCCGGTACTTCGGCGCCGTGGCTATGCGCAGATCGTCCGGTGCCTCCACCACATCGCGATCCATCTTCAGGTGGCGCAGCAGCGCTCCCACGCCGAACAGCGTACCGCGGGCATCGTTGCCGACGACCAGCACGTGTTCGCCGATGGTCTGAATCCGGTATCCGTCCGCTCCGGCCACGGTGGGAATTAGCTGCGATGCGGGCGAAGCGACGGCCGTGCCCAGGCCCGATTCCCGGCCGACGAAGATCGCCGGTCCAGGGCCCGGCCAGCGGTCGGCAATGGATAGCCGGATGCGCGTGCGCTTCTCGATTTCATCGAGCAGCATCGCCACCGCCTTCTGTTCCGGGCCGGCCAGGTTGGGAGCCGGAACCACCACCGCATTTGCGACGTTCAGCGCGGCTCCCGCTTTCGCCAGCAGAAGCAGCACTAGAGCGAAAACCGTAGCGTGCGATCGGGGCGCCATCTCATTCATTATAGGTGCGAGAGAGGCTGGGACCCGGACCAGGGCTGAAAACGCAAGTATACTGTGGGATGTGCGCCGTCTGCCCATTCTTTTAGCATTTCCGCTACTCGCCGCCGCGCCGCCCGCCGCCTTCGTCGAGCACACCATCGCCACGGATCTCCGCGGCGGCTACCAGGTCGTCGTCGCCGACCTCAACCACGATGGCAAACCCGACCTGATCGCGCTCGCGAGCGGCATGAGCGAACTGGTCTGGTACGAGAACCCCGGCTGGCAGCGCCACGTGCTGGCGACCGGCCAGTCCCACATGATCAACTGCGCCGTTATCGGCAACGAAATCGTTCTCGCCAGCGAATTCAGCAACGAGGCAAAGAACTCCATCGGCCTGGTCAGCGTCCTTCGCCCCGGTCCCGATCCGCTGCAGCCGTGGACGGCCACGGAAATCGACCGCCTCCCGACCAGCCACCGGCTGCGCGTGGCCGATCTGTTCGGCGATGGCCACCCGGTCGTCGTCAACGCCGCGCTCAACGGTCCGTCAGCTATGGCACCGGACTACCGCGATCAAACTCCGCTGGTATACTACCGGCCCGGCGAATGGAAGCGGCGCGTCATCAGCACGGAAAACTCGGGCGTGGTGCACGGCATCTTCATTACCCAGTCCAATTGCATTCTGACCGCCAGCTTCACCGGCATTCACCGCTTCTGCGCCAGCAAGGCCGGCGCCTTTGAGCGTACCGAAATCGCCAAAGGCGATCCAGCGCCCTGGCCCAAGTCCGGATCGAGCGACATCACCGTCGGCCATCTCGGCAAGACCCGATTCCTCGCCACCATCGAACCCTGGCACGGCAACCAGGTGGCCGTCTACACCGAGAAGAACTCCAAATGGGAACGCGAAGTGATCGACGATTCTCTGTTGGACGGCCATACCATCCAGACCGCCGATTTCAACCACGACGGCAACGACGAAATTGTGGCCGGCTTTCGCGGCCAGCCCCATTCGGTCTACCTGTACAGCTTCGACAGCGCCGCCAAACGCTGGGTCCGTTCCGATCTCGACAACGGGGGCATGGGCGCCGCGGCCTGCGCCATCGCCGATTTGAACGGAGACGGCCGGCCGGATGTCGCCTGTATCGGGGCCAACCGGCTCAAGTGGTACGAAAACCGCTAAAGGTTCACTCGCCGCCCGCTTCCTCCCTGGGCCCTTGTTGTGGATTCGTCTCCAGGTCTTCAATAGCCTTCCGGCACTCCTCCGGGACGGGAACCGCCTTGCCAAGGCTGTAATCGAGGACCACCACGGCCGATTCCACCTCCGCGGCAACCATATCCAGTGCTTTGCTCACCACCCGGTGCTGCATCTGGAGGCTGCGGTTCCCCACCCGCGTCACCCTGGCGCCGATGTAGACCGAGTCGGGAAACGTCAAAGCCCGCTTGAAATCGCAGGTAATACTGGCCAGTATCGGCCCGACGCCCGCTGGCGGTAACGGCGGCCACAGCCCCACTCGCAACAGGTATTCAACCCGCGCGGTCTCGCACCAACGCAGATACACGATGTTGTTCACGTGCCCGAAGGCGTCCTGGTCGCCCCAGAGCAAGGGGATCGTAACGATCACGGGATAACCCGTGAGGGACTCATGCCATAGTTTCATGGGGTAACTTCTGTAAGTCGGGGCGCGGCCTACTTCCGGGTAAAGCCGGAGGGGATGGCGAAGATGGAGTTGGGGATGTCGGCGGCGGAAAAGTCGCTGGATTCGGTGGTGGTCTCATACAGGGGAGCCCCCGCGCCGCTTCCGCCGGGCATGCGTGCCAGGGCCTGTCTGGCCATCTCGCCTTGTTGGCCGGGCTGCTTGGCCATCTCTTCCAGGCGCGCCCGCGCCTGCGCCAGACCGGCCTGCGCCTGGCCCATTTGCTCCTCAGAACCCGCGGCGGATTTCATGCGCACGGTCTGCAAAACCGCGACGCCATTCATGGCCGACATCTTTTTCTGCATTTCCGCCATGGCTTTTTGCACGCCCGGGCTTCCGCCCGCCATCGCCGAAAGCGCGCCGCCGTTCTTCTGGTAGAAGGCGCGCATGTTCTGCCAGCCCGGCACGTCGGCCGATATCCAGGACTCCGCTTCGATCTGCATCTTCATTCCGGCCGCGGTTGTAGCCATGGTCATCACCACCTGCCTGCAGTTGAAGCCGGCGATGGTCTTTGTCTGCCCGGTCTCCTTGACGTCGATCTGGACATCGACATTGGCCGCCTCGGCCGGCATGTTTCCGCCGATGGGCCGCACCGAGTAAGTTTTGGCGGCCTTGTCGATGGTGGTCATGGTCTGCGCATCGTAATCGATAATGTGCGCCGTGTTGCCGCTATCGAACAGCACTCTGGAACCCTTGAAGAAGTACTTGGTAACCTGCGGCGCGGCGGCGGCACCAGCCATGCCTTGCGAGCCCTTTCTGGTTTGCGTATAGCTGAAATCCGCGTGAGCCGCAAAGCTCGCCGCCAATACCAGGGTCAATAATCGAGCGCTCTTCATTTTGATCCTCCTCTGAGTAGTCTACAGGTATGACGGGTTTCCGCCAACTGGGCAGCCTTCCAATCAGCGGCGACCGCTCCTCTCGCGGTCGCGCCTCGGTTACGAGCGCCGCGTGTTTGCAGTCACTTACCGAGCCGCGCCGGCAATGGTATCATGGGCGAACAGCAAAAAATTCAGCCCCATGACTTTGCCGCGTGTCTACCCGATTCTGGATACCGACGCGCTTGGCCGGCGCGGCCTCACGCTCGCCGCCGCCGCCGAAGCTTTCCTCCAGGGCGGCGCGCGGATTTTACAAATTCGGCATAAGGGCCACTGGAGCCGGGCGGTGCATCAAGAGGCCATCCAGGTGGTGGAACTGTGCCGCCGGTTCGGCGCCATCCCGATCGTGAACGACCGCGCCGATTGCGCCCGTCTTTTCTCGGCCGGGCTGCACCTGGGGCAGGAGGATCTGGCGCCGAAGGACGCTCGTGGCCTGATGGGCGCCGGCGCGGTGGTCGGTTTTTCCACTCACAATGCCGCTCAGGCTGCCATTGCAGCCGGCGAGCCAGTCGACTACGTGGCCCTCGGACCTATCTTTTCCACATCTTCCAAGCGGAATCCCGACCCGGTAGTCGGACTCGAGGAACTCCGGCGGTGCCGCAATTTGACGGCGAAGCCGCTGGTGGCCATCGGAGGAATCACGGCCGTCAACGCGCCCGCCGTTTTCGAAGCGGGGGCCGATTCGGTGGCGGTCATCGCGAACCTGCTGCCCGACGCCACCACTCCCGGCTCGCTGCGGCAAAGGATGGAAGAATGGCAGGCCATCGTCCACTGATCCGGCGCGGGCAATTCCACAGAATTTTCGTTATGCGCTCGCGATCAGGCGTTCTTGCTAATGGCGTCGCCGGCCGCGAGTTTACTGTGCGTTTTGCTGTAGGCGAAATAGATTATCAGTCCGATCACCATCCAGCAGAACGCGGTGATGAGGGTGGTGGTGTCGAGTCCCGCGATCATCGCGCCGCAGACGAGCGCGCCTAGAATGGGAACCACCGGCACGAGCGGCGTCCGGAACGGACGCCGTTGATTCGGCTCGAGCCTGCGCATGATGACGATGCCGATGCTCACGAGCACGAACGCGAATAGCGTGCCTACCGACGTGAGGTTGCCGGCCACCGACTCCGGGACAAACGCGGCGAAACAGCCGACGAAAAAGAAGAGCACGATATTGCTCTTGTAAGGCGTTTTGAACCTCGGGTGGATATCGGAGAAGAGGTCCGGCAGCAGACCGTCTTCAGACATGGTATAAAAGACGCGGCTCTGCCCGAGCAACATGACCAGGATTACGGAGGAAAATCCAAAAAGAATGGCGATGGTGATGGCGACGGCAAGCCAGCCGAAACCGGGCATGTGCGCCTGAACGGCATAGGCGACCGAGCCTTCTTTGCCGGCCATGGCGAATTCCCGCCAGTTCGCGACGCCGGTGAGCACATAACCGAAAAGCACGTAGAGGACCGTGCAGATGGCCAGCGAGCCGAGAATGCCGCGAGGCATATCGCGTCCGGGATTGACCGTTTCCTGCGCGGCGGTGGATACGGCGTCAAATCCAATAAAGGCGAAGAAGACGATACCCGCGCCGCCCAGGACGCCGCCCCAGCCATGCTGGTTCCAGGCGCCGTGGCCCGGGATGTTAGCGGGGATCAAGAAAGGTGTGTGATTGGCGGGATTGACGAAGCTCCAGCCGATGGCGATGAAGACGATGACGATGGAGACCTTGACGGCGACGATGATGGCGTTGACGTTGGCTGATTCTTCGATGCCTTTGACCAAGAGAGCGGTGATGATCAGCAGGATCGCGAGCGCCGGGATATTGAGGATGCCGCCT
The DNA here is from genome assembly GCA_049509915.1 of Bryobacteraceae bacterium. GTDB lineage: Bacteria > Acidobacteriota > Terriglobia > Bryobacterales > Bryobacteraceae > JBEKYD01. The sequence continues at coordinate 59,441 of JBEKZL010000020.1, forward strand.
TCAAAGGGAGAATGGGAGAGCGCGTATGGGACCGGGCCTCCACCCATCTGCTGGAGCAATTTGTTGAGGTACTCGCTCCAGGCGATGGCCACGGTGGCGGCGCCGAGAGCGTATTCCAAAATGAGCGCCCAGCCGATGATCCAGGCGACGAGTTCTCCCATGGTTGTGTAGGCGTAGGTGTAAGCGCTGCCGGCAATCGGGATCATGGATGCAAATTCGGCGTAGCAAAGACCAGCGAACGTGCACCCGATGGCTGCAATTACAAACGAGAGGGTAACGGCGGGCCCGGCTGCTTGCGAAGACGCGGCAGCCGTTCGGACGAAAAGGCCGGCGCCGATGATCGCGCCGATGCCTAGCGCTACCAAGCTCTTCGCGGTGAGCGTACGCTTGAGATGGCTATGGCTGGCGCGTAGCAACAGGGCGTCTAGAGACTTTCTTCGAGAGAGACTCATGGGTAATCGTAATAGCGTACCAAACAACGGGGCCCTTGTCGTGCATATGACCTACGGCGGACCACCGCTTGGTGTGGTCTGCCCTGTCGCGCTTGGCTGTGAGCCGGGCGAAAAATCGTCGCGCTCGCGCTAGTGCTTCGCCGCCGGGCCTTCCTTGGTCTTACTATCGTCGATCGGCGCTATCGGCTTGCTATCCACGTCGCCAAAGGTGATTTCGGAATCGGCCGAGTACTTGCGATAGATGCGGAACTGCTCGTCGTTACGGCTCAGGTAGTCGTCGCCGGCCATGGTGATCACCGATTTCAGCGGCAGCAGGAAAGTATGGCCGCTCAGCTCCACATAGTCGTAGTAGAGCCGGGTTTCCGCGGCCTTGACGGGAAAATCGGCCGGAAGATTTTCTGCCTTAACGGTGACGCACATCACCTGATGCGTGTCCTTGTCCAGCATCACCAGGCCGCTGTAAGCCGAGATCACCTTGCGATCGGTGCCTTCCGAGCGGATTTCGTAGTGCGAGCGGGGCTGGTCGATGAAATAGCTGAAAACCATTACCGGCCGCCGGTCCAGGTAGGACCAGCGGGCCCACTCGAAGCGGGCCTGGCTGGAAGGGTCGAAAATGCCCGCCATCAAACTGCCGAAATCGCCGAAGGATTTGGCGCCGCCCACTTTTTCGTAATCCTGGTTGGTGATCCGGTTATCGACCAGCATCAGCTTGTACTGCTCCCTCTGCTGGTAGTAACTGAGGCGAATCTGCAGGGTATCCTGATCGCGCCAATCCGGCGTCGCACCGGGGCGCGGCTTGGGTGCGGCCGAGCGCCGCACCACTTCGGTGCAGATGAAGTCCGGCAGGCTGCGCGCGTAGTTGAACGCGTACTCGCGAGCTTCCTGAATCAGTTGGCCCTGTTCGGCGGCCGATGGAGGCGCCGCCTGCTGGTAGACGGGGACGGCGGTGGTCAAGGCGGAGGCGGACGGCTCCGGCAGGCTCGCCGATTGATCGCGCAACGCTTCGAGGGCGTGCAGAGTCCTCGCCCCGATGCCGAAGCTCTGGAGTTGCTCGATCACGCGGTTGTCCAGCTTGTCGGTCAATTTCACTTTGGCGAGATAGGCAGCCACGTCCTTGTCCGGAATGTTGGTTTTGACGGAGGACCGCACGAACTCGACGACTCTCGAGACGGTCAACGTGTCGGCCAGCGCCAGCGCGGCGGCGAGACACGCGACGGCTAAGATCCGGAAGCGCATATTCTCAGTTTCGCACGGGCCAAACGGCCGGGTGCGTTACCATGGAATGGAATCCCGCGGACATCCCCGCGAATCTAACAGTGGTCCTATGCTGATCACCCGTAAAGCCGAATTCTCCGCTTCTCATGTTTGCCGCAGCGCACGGCTCTCCGAAGAGGAAAACCTGCGCCAGTACGGGGCGGCCGCCAATCCGCGAGGGCACGGGCACAATTACGTGCTTGAAGTCACGCTGTCGGGCGAGCCCCATCCGGTGACCGGCATGGTTTTGGATTTGAAAGAGCTGAAGGCGATTCTGGAGCGCGAAGTCGTGAACCCGTACGACCACCGCTTTCTGAATTACGAAGTGCCGCCGTTCGACCGCATCGTGCCCACCACCGAGAATATCGCGCGTGACATCTGGCGGCGGCTGGAGCCGCACGTGTCCAGCGGCGGCATGCGCCTTCACGCGGTGCGGGTGTACGAAACCCCGGATTTGTTTGTGGATTATTTCGGGGGAGCGGCAGAAACATGTTCCGCCTGACCCGCCGCTACCGGTTTTCGGCGTCGCACCGGCTGCACTCCGCCGCGCTCAGCGCCGAAGAGAATCGACGCTTGTATGGGAAATGCAACAACCCGTTCGGCCACGGCCACAACTACGTGGTGGAGGTGAGCGCGCGCGGGCCGGCCGACGACGGCACCGGCACGGCGGTGAACCCGGCGGTGCTGGACGCACTGGTGGACCGGCACGTGATCGCGGCGTTCGACCACCGCGACCTGTCGAGCGAGATCGAGCGGTTCCAGGATCTGCCTCCTACTTCCGAGAACGTCGCGGTGGAGATTTGTCGGCGCCTGAAGACCCATTGGCCGGAAGCGTTTCCGGGCGCTTGGCCGAAGCTGGAAAAAATCCGCATCGCGGAAACGGACCGCAACATCTTTGAGGTGAATGCCGATGAAATCTCGTAAGGCAGTGCTGAAGATGCCGCCCGCGGGTGCTTCACCGCAGTCCCTGGCCCCGCTCGTGGAACAGCTCATCAAGGGGCTGGACGAGGACCCCGCCCGGGAAGGGCTGCGGCATACCCCGCAGCGGGTGGAAAAGGCTCTGCGGTTCTTGACCAGCGGTTACCGGACCGATATCGGGAAGATCGTCAACGGCGCGCTTTTCGAAGTGAAGTACGACGAGATGGTGATCGTCAAGGACATCGAGTTCTTCAGTATGTGCGAGCACCACATGCTGCCGTTTTTCGGCAAAATCCACGTGGCTTATCTGCCCAAGAGCCGGGTGATCGGGTTGAGCAAAATCCCGCGCATTGTGGACGCGTTCGCGCGGCGGCTGCAGATTCAGGAGCGCCTGACGCAGCAGGTGGCGGAGACCATCCAGCAGACCATCGATCCGATGGGTGTGGGCGTGATCTGCGAGGCGCGCCACTTCTGCATGATGATGCGCGGGGTGGAAAAACAACATTCCGGCGCGGTCACCAGCGCAATGCTGGGAGCGTTTCGCAACCGGAAGGAAACCCGCGACGAATTTCTATCGCTAGTGCGGCAGCGCGCCGGGTCGTAAGCACCGCGCTGCCGGCGAGTGTCCGCGCTCAGATTTTTTGCCCGGTCGCCCCGGGGCCGAAGTCGAAGAACGCTTCCTTCACGCTTAGGCCGGCCACTTCGATCCGCTTCAGGTCGGTCGTGCCCACGCCCACGGCTTCGCACAGCTTGAGCGTGTTATCGCCGCGCAGGAACGGCTTGGTGCCGCGGTCGGCGCGCGGATCGTATCCCATTGCAGCCATGCACACAGCGTCGACGCACACCGGGTTCTTGCCCGCCAGCATCACTCCCGGCTTGACGATCTGGACGCCGGGGTTCCACGCGCCCTCGCCGCCCCGGATGGATTCCACCCCGTCCACGATGGCCAGGTCGATGGGGCGAACCCGCACCAGGTCCGATACGATGCGCGGAATGCGATAGCCCGGGTCGCGCGGCGAATCGGGGTGTAGCTCTTGCGCCACTCCGGCCGCCGGCTTCCGCGCCCCGTTGTGGCAGACCGGGCCGCGCTCCTGCCGCGGATTCTCGTTGCCGTCGGTGCCGCAGTCGCCGCCGTAGAGCGAGCACGGCGTGATGCCGAAATTGTTCTTGAGCGACATGGTCACCCCGGCCAGCCAGTGGTTCTTCAGCTTCGACATGGAAACGTACACGTCGCAGTCGGCGAAGCTGTGGTTGAGGTCGTAGGCCGGGTACATGTAGGGATCCGAGGGCACCTTCATGCGCGCGTACTGCTTCGCCTGGCCCATGTTCTGCCCGTTCTCCCATTCCACTTTGCAGCCGACGTTGTTGATGGCGGCGATGTCGAGCTGGTAGCGTCCCCACAGAGCCATGTCCTGCCCCGCCGGGAAAAAGGTCTCGATCATGCGGATGCGCCGCGCCCCGGCACGCGCGATCAGTTGCGTCACGGCCAGCACGGTGTCCGGCTGAGAGCGGTACGGCAGCGCCGGGTCGATGGGGAAGCGCTGCGGTTGGCCGGTGAGGTTCAGCTTGAGCGCCACCGTTTTGTTCTTCACCAGCGGGGCGATACCGCTGATCTGGTCGAACATGGTGCGCAGCGATTGTTCGATCGCCGCGCGGTCATAGGACCGGCAGCGCGCGATGGCTACGGTCGCGGCCGGCGCTTCCTTGGCCTTGGCGGCTCCGCCCAAAGCCAGACTACCAAAAGTCGCGCCGCCCGCGGCCAGCAGGTCGCGGCGGGTAAATTGACGCCTTTCCATTTCCACCTCCATTGGTATCAGCCCACTGCCGGCTGACTACCCTCGGTACTATATTACGCGACCGAGGGCGCCGATTGCCGGCGAGCTGGGTGGTCAGGTAACGATTCGCGGGCAGCCGCAACCCCGACCCGGATCGAACGAAGGTTCGGGAACTACGTCGTCAACCGCTCGCTTACGGTCGCGGCCCGGCAACATTCGCGAATGTTGGAGGCATCGAGGAGTGTGCGTTTCGCGGCGGCCGGTCCGCTTCCGTCATTGCGTCCGGCCGAGAGCCTCCACCAGGCGCCGGCGGGTGCTCTGGAGCTGCTCGACGCCCCGGGTTAGCAGCCGCTCCAGGAAGGCGCAGCCGAAGTAGGGGTTGTTGCGGCAGGCTTCGCGCAGTTGCGAAACTTCGAAGGCCATGGCCTCGACCGGCTCCACGGCGCGCGCCTGGAGCTGGCGCTTGCTGTTGAGTAGGGCCGGCCAGCCGAGTTCCTGGTTGGGATACAGCGTTTCGAGGCGAAATGTGACGCCGCCGTGGTGCGCCTCAAGCACCACGCGTCCGGAGAGGATCACATAAAAGAGGTGGGACTCGTCCTCTTCGTGAAAGATGATCTCGTCCTTTTCGAATTCGACTTGTGTGCCCAGCGCCATCAGTTTCTCCATGTGCTTGGGCTGAAATTCCTCGAAAAAGGGACACTGGCGCATGGCCGTCAAGGTATCGGTCATCATGAGGGAATTGCCTCCTTTTGTCTGAAAAATCGGCATCGGCGTCGCCGAATCCGACACACCAGATATTAGGCTCCGCTCAACGAAATAGTCAAGCGTCGCATCTTCTATTTAGGACTTTAATATTCTATAATCTGCTTGGGCCGGTTCCGGCAGAGGAGGCGCCCCATGAAGATTCTCAAGCTGCCCAAAGGCAAGCTGGATCTCTTCGCATCCGTCGTCCAGCAGTTCGGCGAGTTGCACGCGCCGGTGGAGCAGGACGGCAAATACGTCTTCAAACGACTCGCGCGATGGCCGGATGCGCGGTTGGAGTACGACCGCACCATCTTGCCTCCACGACCGCACCATCTTGCCTCCCAAGAAATACTTTCTTCCTCCCCGCGAGACTCTGTTTCGCTACCGGCCGGGCGAGGGTTTCGTGCCCTCCACCGACGGCCTCGATCAGCGTATCGTCCTGTTCGGCGTACACGCGTGCGACGTTTACGCCATCAACATTCTGGACCAGGTGTTCCTGGGCAAGTACAAAGACCCCTATTACCAGGCGCGGCGGCGGAATATCGCCATCATCGGTATCGACTGCACGCCGGACAAGCAGTGCTTCTGCCGTTCCATGCGGGCGGATTTCGTGGATCACGGATTCGATCTGTTCTTTTACGACACTGGCGACTACTACCAGGCGCTGGTGGGCACGGCGCTGGGCGACGACATGGTGCTGGCCACCGGCAATCTGTTCGAGCCGGTGGGCCCAGCGGATATCGACGCTTATAAGGAACGCTCCTGGAACAAGCGCCGCGCCTTTCATCTCGACGTGGAGATTCGCGACCTGTCCGAGATCTTCGAAATGGAGTACGAAAGCGGGATCTGGGACCAACTGGGGCGGAAATGTCTCTCCTGCGGCAGTTGCAGCATGGTATGCCCGACCTGCTACTGCTACGACGTCAGCGACGACGTCGAGTTGGGGTCGCGCGCCGGTAAGCGAACCCGTTCGTGGGATTCGTGCCTCTTTTTCAACCATGCCTTGGTGGCCAGCGGAGAAAACTTCCGCCGCGACCGCGCCAGCCGCATCAAGTTTCGCTTCTATCACAAGCAGCGCGGCTTCGTGGCCGAGTACGGCCGGCCGAGCTGCGTGGGTTGCGGCCGGTGCGTGAGCGCGTGCCCGGTGAACATCGACGCGGCGCAGGTGATCGACCGGCTGAGGAGGGTCGAAGATGTTGGTAGCCGATGAAGTCGCGACCTATCATCCGGTGCTGACGGAGAATCCGTACCAGCCCCACATGGCGCGCATCGTGCGCATTCACAAGATGGTGGAGAACAACCACCTGTTCACTTTGCGGTTTCTGGAAGACCAGCTGGCGCATTCGTTCCGCCACCAGCCGGGGCAATTCATCATGCTGAGCGCACCCGGGGCGGGAGAGATGCCTATCTCAATTTCATCCTCGCCCTCGCGGCCGGAAGTGCTGGAGCTGTGCGTGCGCCGGGTGGGGCGCGTGACCGACGCCCTGTACCGGCTCAAGACCAACGACCTGGTGGGCGTGCGCGGGCCCTACGGCAACGGCTATCCGATGCAGGAGATCATGGCCAACGATGTGCTGCTGGCGGCGGGAGGCTTGGGCATGGCGCCGCTCCGCTCGCTGCTGTGGTACGCGCTGGATCACCGCGACAGGTTCGGCAACATTACCTTAATGTACGGCGCCAAGCGGCCCGAAGACATGCTGTTCCGCGAGGAACTGGTGGCGCTGGTGGACCGCACCGATATCAACTGCCTGCTGACCGTGGACGCGGATCCCTCCGGAGCGTGGAAGGGACACGTCGGACTGCTGCCGGCGCTGTTCGACTACGCCAAGATCGACCCCGCCCGAACGTATGCGGCCGTCTGCGGCCCGCCGGTGGTATACAAATTCATTCTGCAGCGGCTGCTGGACCTGGGGTTCCCCAAAAACCGGATTCTGATGTCGCTCGAACGCCGTATGAAATGCGGCGTGGGCAAGTGCGGCCATTGCAGTATCGGCTATAAGTACACCTGCATGCAAGGGCCAATTTTCACCTACTGGGACGCTATCAACCTGCCGGAGATGATCTGATGAGCAAACCAAAAGTGGGCATATTCGGTTTGACCGGTTGCGCCGGCGACCAGCTCGCCATCCTCAACTGCGAGGACCGCTTGTTGGACCTGGCGGCGCTCATCGACATACGCGATTTTCCGATGGCCTCTTCCGACGGCAACCAGGAGTGCGCCCTGGACATCGCCATGGTGGAAGGCGCGGTCGTGACCATGCGCGACGCCCGGCGGCTGCGCGCCATCCGTCAACGCTCGGTTACCCTCGTGGCGCTGGGCACCTGCGCGGTGTGGGGCGGCGTGGCGGCGATGGACCGCGACCTGGACCGCGCCAGGCTGCTGGAGGAAGTGTACGGGGAGCGCGGCAAGGAATACGATTCGTGCCCGGCTCAGGCCTTGCACGAGATCGTGAAGGTGGATCACAACATCACCGGCTGCCCCATCGAAAAAGAACATTTTCTCGCGGCCGTGGCGTCGCTGTGGAACGGCGATCCGCCCCTTTACCCGGCCTATCCGGTGTGTACGGAGTGCCGGATGCGCGAAAACAATTGCCTGCTGATCGAGCGCGGGGAGGTTTGCTGCGGGCCCATCACGGTGGCCGGTTGCGACGCGCGCTGTCCCCAGCTGCGCATTCCGTGCGTGGGATGCCGCGGGCCGGTGGCGGACGGCAATCCGGCCTCGGCGCTGGCCTTGTTCGAAGAGAAGGGGTTCGACCGGGAGCGGATTCGGGCGCGGCTCAGAACGTTCGCGCCGGTGGAGGTAGCGCCGTGAGCACCATCGTCATCGAACACCTGGCCCGGGTGGAGGGCCACGGCGGCATCACGGTGGAACTGGAGGGCGACGCGGTTGCCAGCGTGCGCTTCGACGTATTCGAAGGCGCGCGCCTGCTGGAGCCGCTGGTACGCGGCAAACGGTTCGACGAGGTGGCGCCCATCCTCTCGCGCATCTGCTCGATCTGCTCGGTGGCGCATTCGTTGACCTCGCTGAAGGCCACCGAGAACGCATTCGGCATTCGCGTGAGCCCGCAAACGGACCTGTTGCGCGAGCTGATGTTCCGCGGGGAGAGCATCGAGAGCCATGCCCTGCACCTGTTTCTGCTGGCGCTGCCGGATTACCTGAACTATCCGAGCGCGCTGGCGCTGGCGGCCGACAAGCCGGCTCCGGTGCTGCTGGGGCTGCGCCTGAAGCGGCTCGGTAACCGTATCCAGGAGACCATCGGCGGGCGCGCCATCCATCCGGTCAACGCCGTGGTCGGTGGGTTCGGTAAAGCCCCGCCGGTGGAGGAACTGATCGCGCTGCGCAGTAGTTTGATGCAGGCGGTGCCGGATGGCGATTCGGTGATCGACCTCGTCGCCTCGCTCCCGGCCGCGGATTTCTGCCACTCCGATACACTCTACGCCGCGCTACGCTCGCCTAACCTGGATACCTACTATGCCGGCGACGAGGTGATGGTGGTATCGAACGGCAACCGGGCCATCGTCAACGCTGCCGATTATCGGTCGCTCACCGCCGAGAAGGCCGTGCCCCATTCCACTGCCAAGCACAGCAGTTTTCGCGGCAGCCCGTTCATGGTGGGCTCGCTGGCCCGGCTGACGGTGAACCCGCGCCGTCCCATGGGAAAACTGGCGGTGGCCATGAAGCGGCTGAA
>JBEKZL010000200.1:0-19237 GCA_049509915.1 Bryobacteraceae bacterium
GACACCGTCACCGTGCGCGAGCCATTGGCCGGGATCGAGCCGCCGGACACGGTCACCGAGGTGCCGGCCTTCTGGCCCGAGTAAGTCCCGCCGCAGTTGGTGCCGCCCGGGGAGGCGACCACCACACCGTGGGGCAAGTTGTCGGTGAGCGGCGCGGTCAGATTGGCAACCGTGCTGTTGGGGTTGGTCAATGTGATGGTAAGGGTCGAGACCCCGCCGGCTGTGATGGTGGCCGGGCTGAAAGACTTGCTGAGTGTGGGCGGGATGCTCGCGGGGGTGTTGACAGTCAAAGTCGAGACGGCCGCGCTCGCATTGTTGCCGTTGCTGGTCTTCAAGGCGCCCGCGGCCAGCGAGTTGTGATAGCTGCCCGCACCTGCCGCGATCACGCCTACTGTCAACGTGCAGTAGCCATTGGCCGGGATCGTGCCTCCCGTCAAGGTCACCGTCTTGGTTCCCGCAGTGGGCGTCCCGCCACAGGTTGTGCTGGCGTTGCCCGAGATCACCAGTCCGCTTGGCAATGAGTCGGTGAGCGGCGCGGTCAGGTTGGCGGCCGTGCTGTTGGGGTTGATCAAGGTGATGGTGACGATCGAACCACCGCCGGCAATGATTGTGGCCGGACTGAAGGCTTTGCCGAGCGTGACACCGGAGGGCGGGGCAACAGTCAAGGTCGCCATGGCCGGACCGGCATTGTCGCCGTTGTTGGTCTGCAAAGCGCCCGCAGCGAGCGAGTTGATGTAGTTGCCTCCGCTAGCCGCAAGGACACCAACCGTCAAATCACAGGAGCCGTTGGCTGGGATCGAACCTCCCGCCAGCGTCACCGTCGAGGTACCGATGGAGGTCGTCCCGCCAGCGCAGGTCGTACTGGCGCTGCCGGAGACCACAACTCCGCCGGGCAGCGTGTCGGTGAGCGCCCCGGTCAGGTTAGCGGCCGTGGAATCGGCATTGCTTAAGGTAATGGTAAGGGTAGAACCATCGCCCGCATCGATGGTGGATGGATTAAAGGCCTTGCTGAGCGTGACCGCGCCACACGCGGAGACGGCCACCGTGTTGGCATCCAGCGTTACAGCACCGTTTCGCGCCAGTGCACTACCGAATACTGCTGCATTCGTATCGAGGGTAATGCTGGTAAGCGCGAGGATATTTCCTACGAACGTACTGCCTGTACCGATAGTCGCTGAACTGCCGATCTCCCAGAAAACGTTGCAATTTTGAGCGCCCCCGGTCAACAGCACTTCCGAGCCGGTCGCCGTAATGAGGGTGCTACCTGTCTGGAATACCCAGACGGCACTGGAGTCGCCTTCGGCGTCGAGAGTGAGCTGTCCCGTCAACTGAGCTGAGGACGAAAAACAATAGACACCCGGCATGAGCGTCAGTCCGCCGAGATCCGTCGAAACAGTAGTCGAACATGCCTGGCTAGCGAGATTGTTGTACGCATTGAGGCTGTCACTCTGAGCCTGAATGGCCACTGCATCAGCCGCATGTGTCGTTCCTCCGACGATGGTCCCGGGAGGAAAACCGGTGATCGCTGTGCCCGGGTCGACACCAAGGTCTCCGGTTACGATGGTCGAGCCCGTATTGGTCACCGTCGAGCCACCCAGCACCGCAAAATTCTGCGCCGTACCGAGTGATGGCGCGACTTGGGCCAGTGCGATGGGGATTGGTGCCGCAATAAGAAGCGCGGTGAGCAATACGACGAAGGCAAGTCCTGCAGACCGGCCTCTAAAAGTCTCCGTTCGAATGGCATGATTATTCATGACCACCTCCGGGCCACGGAAAGAGCATGCGGCGGACCAATTGCGCCCGTGTTGTCCTGCCGACGTGACACGGCGGAAATGTTTGGGAGGAGCGCAACAACTGCACGGGGACGTGCGGAATTTGCAGTTGCTCTGCAACCCATTTGCCCCTCCGGCGAATCTTTAATGGCGAGGGCCTATGAGTCCCGAGAGTTCTAGACCCGTTGATGATGCGTTTCGAGCGCGTGGATCCGGGCTACTTCCACACGCTCGGCGTTCCCGTGCTGGCCGGCCGAGGGAGGCATCGCCGGGCAGGACAGCGATGGAGCCTTCGCGTCATGGTCAGTGGGCGCCGTCATCTTTCGCCGCCGGCGATGAGAGCGATCATGCCCGCGGGCAATGCCAACCGGGCGGACTGCCACGATGGCGACAGACGGCGCGTCGGAAGATAGGATATTCCCCATTCCGATCCTTTTATCGGCTGGGACGCGCAAAAGCCGTAGCCGAAGCAAAGGAGCGTTCGCGGCCCCGGATGGGCTGCCATTTGACGGATTGCGGCAGGGGAGTTTCAATAAACGGCCCGGCCGGTCAACGCTATGGGCCGCGCGATACCAAACTCTTTCAATATGGTCACGGACAGGTCTTTCAGGCCGGGGTCGATCAATCGCGGCCTTCTGGTGCCGAGCAACACTCCCGGAACCGAAGCGGCAGCCATGCAGTGGTCGCCAATCCAGGCGTCCCGGTTCGGTTCGATGACGGTGCCGGAAATGCCGCCCATGGCGGTTAGCCAGGACGCGCGGTAGGGCGGCGCGTAACCCACGATCAGGTCTGGAGCGAAGCGGCTGGCTGATTTGCCGGGCGAGGAAATTTCGGCGATCACCGCCTGGCCGGTGGCCGGATCGCGGAAGGCGCCGAGGCGCCGGACCAGGTCCGCGACCACGCTGTCGCGCTCGGCGCCGGGTGCGACGATACCGCGCCTTTCGCGGCCGGCGAGATTGATGTAAAGCGCGTTCAAACCCATGGCGTAGGCTTTGCTTCGGCCCCAATCGATGTGGGCGAACGACGCTGCGCCGCCCGCGGATGCCGGGTTGTCCAGAGCCAGGAAGCCCTCGCGCCACAGCCAGGTATTCAGATTCACGGCGTAATCGAAGGCGGCAAAACCGTGATCGGACATCACCATGACGGTAGCGCCGGCGGCCCGGTCCAGCACGCCGCCAATTTCGCGATCCACCGATTGATAGGTTTCAAGCAGCTCGGCTTCGTGGCGGCCCCAGAGCAGGTGCGAATTCTGATCCACTTCGGAAAAGTAGAAGAAAAGGAACCCGTCCTCAAAGTGGTCGAGGCAGTCGCGCAGCATGACCCGGCGTTCGGCGGAAACCAGCCGGCTTTGTTCCAGGTACTCGGGCAGCGTCAGCGCGCCCTGCCGCATCGCCGAAGTGTCCTCTGCGATCCCCTGGGTGTAAAACGGGCCGAGCCGGCCGGACAACTCGCGGCTCCAGCCGGCGGGGGTGGAGAGGGGCAATGCGGGTTCGGCCGGGTCGGCGTTCAACGGCGACCGGTAGAGCCGAAACCCAGGCTGGAGCTCGCGCGCATAGAGGCGGAACATGGCCGCTACGCCGGCCAGATGAGGGACGAGCGGGAAGCGCACGCGAATCCACGGCGACCACTCGCCCTGGCGCAGGATGAACATTTGGCCGCCGATCCGGAACCGGGCGGCGGGTTGGTCGGGGTCGACATCGGCGGTCATTTCCAGGCCGGTGGGGCGGTGGTCGCCGCGCAGCGTGTTGGGCGGGCCTTCCACCGGGAGGGTCACGCGGCTGCCAACGCGCTCGACCTGGACAACGCGGCCGCCGGGCACATCGCCGGCGGTTTCCGACGGGTCGTCCGTGTACCAGGTGAAGGTGCCGAAAGTGCCCTCAAGGTCCGGCGTTCCCATGCCGGCCAGCTCGTGGCCATAGCCGGCCGGCGGGTAGTTGACTGGTATGCAAACGACGGTGACGGGAATGCCGTGTTCGGCCAGAAGCCTCCAGAACGGCTGGCCAGTGCGGAACGACCGCACGCGCGCCGAGGAGAGCGGCAGCAGGTATGGCCCGACCGCCAATTGGTGCGCCGGCGTGACAATTCCGGCCATGGACGAAAACGGCTGCAGCGTGGCGGGATCCCTGTGCACAAAATCGAAGAGCCCGTGGGCGGCTGGATCCGTACCGGTGATAAAGGTCGACCACGCCACCGGGCTCTGCGGCGGGGTGGTAGTGGCCAGCCGTTGTAGACCGCCGGCATTGCGCAGGCGTGCCAGATTGGGCAGGGCGCCCCAGTGGCGTTCCACAAACCCCGGGTCCATGCCGTCGACCCCGAGGACGATCACCCGCTTGCCGTGGGCTTGGGGCGGCGGGTGGCCGCAGGCAGCCAACGACAGCGCCAGAGCGATTGCAGCCACCGGTCTCATAGGATGCGGAGCACCGGCCCGTGGCCGCGGGACAACCCCATCAGTTCGCTCCCTGTTTCAGCGCGTCCAACTCGCGCCGGCACTGCTGGGCACGAGGGGCAAGGCGGCAGGCAGCTTCGAAATGAGTCCGCGCTTCGCCGGTGAGCCCCAGATGTTTATCCGCCATGCCCAGTCCGAACTGCGACGGATAGTCGTCCGGCGCAGCCATGACGACCTGTTCGAAGCTGGCGCGGGCTTTAGCATAATCGTGGAGGTCGAGGTAGCAGGAGCCCAAGTCGCGGCGCGCCACGGCACTGTCGGGGTCCTTTGCGAGAATTTGCAAGAGCAGCGCTACGGCCTCATTCAGACGGCGGCCGGTGACCGCATCCATGGACTTCTCGTAGAGCCGGTATTCGGCAAGACGGTCCTTGGGATCGGGCGCGGAGCCGTCCATTCGCGTGCGAGGCCCGGGAGCGAGATAGCCGAGAGAGGCGAGAAGCTTCCGGGTATCCGGCGTGGCTCCGGCCGCATCGGTCGGCTGGCGCCGCGCATATCGGGCCAGAAGGTTGGTAAGTTCGGTGCGCAGCGCGCGCGCCTGGCCGGGATTGGCGGCCACGATATTGTTTCGCTCCGCCGGGTCCTTGTCCAGATCGTAAAGTTCCGGCCGCGGCGCGTCGATGTATTTGTATGAACCCAGGCGCACGCTGCGGAGGGCGGCCCAGCCGAACGAATCGTGGGTATACAAGGTCTCGCTGTAGACCGTGCGCGGCGCTGTTCCGAGCAGGCTGGTCCCAACAAAGGACGGGGGCGCGGGCGCAGCCAGGTAATCGAGGATGGTGGGCGCCACATCGATCAATCCGGCGGGCCGTTCGATTCGGGGCGGCCGGGCAGGGGAGCCCACGGGCCAGTGGAAGACCAGCGGCACGCGCACCGTGCTCTGGTAAATGAAACAGCCGTGGAGAGACTCGCCGTGGTCGCCGAGCCCCTCGCCGTGATCCGACAATAGAATGGCGAGCGACTTGTCCCACCAGCCACTTTCGACGAGCCCACGCTTCAACCGGCCGATCAGCCCATCCACGTATGCAAGCTGTGCATCGTAGCGCGAAATACCCTGGCGGCGCGCGGCTTCCTCCGGCAGGCTGTAAGGGATATGCAGATCGAAGAGGTGAATAAAGACGAAGACGGGCTGTCCGCGCTGGGCGGCGAGCCAGCGCAGGGCGGCAGCGACCACCAGCACGCCATCGCGGCGGTCCCGTACCGAGTACGGGTTGGCGACGCCCCCAAAGAACATCTCGCCCGATAGGGGGGAGAACGCCTCGAAATCGAATGGGCTGTCGTAGGTGTCGAAACCCTGGTCGAGGCCCATCTGGCGCTCCAGGAAGACGCCGCCGATGAACGCGGCGGTCTTGTAGCCGCGAGAGCGGAGGACGCCGGCGAGTGTAACGGCTCCGGGGGGGACGATTTCGGCGTTCTCCTGAATCCCGCTTTCGAATGGGTAGGTCGAAGTGAAGAGCGACGTGTGCGAGGGCAGGGTGAGGGGCGTCTGGCAGGCGACGCTGGCGGCGAGCGTGCCGTCGGCGGCGAACGAATCGATATTAGGAGTGGCGATGCGGCGATAGCCGTAGACTCCCACATGATCGGCGCGAAGCGTGTCGATCGAAATCAAGATGATTGGCGGACGCTGACCCGGATCCGGCGCGACGGCGCAGAAACCCGCGGCGCTCGCGAGGCAAAATACAACGGCGGCCCGGAAGGCGGTGCGCATCCACGAGAAGAACTGCATCTGTCAGTAATGTAAGTTAGATTCCGGGCCGGAGAAAAGGGTTCCGGCGGGTTTGGAGTCGTGTGCCAAGGTCCACTGAGCCTTTGCGGCATTCTCCGAGAGCACTCGGAACGGCCTTGGCTATGGCGCTTTGCCAGCCTCCGTGAATCTACCTATCAGCGCGGACGGCGACCGCTCCGTTGAAGACGCGCTCCAGGGTGGCTGGCTTCGCACCGTCCGCCGGGGCGCCGGCTGACAACCGGCGGCAGGCGGTTCCGCCTGCCCCACCAAAGCGGGAACCGCGTACGTCTTCATCCCTATTGGTTGGCCGCAGGCCCATGTGGCACTCCCTGGCGGATGCGGCTCGGTAGCATTCGCGAGCGGCCGAGGCACGTGGGGCACATAAAACGATGGCTGCCCCATGGTCGCCGCGTCTGCTACGGAGAACGCGACGGAGGGCAGGCGCTCCCGGCGCGGCAGAGTGAGGGTCAGGCCTCGGCCAAAACGCTATAATCGGGTTTACTAACGGAGTGTTCCCATGCAGTCACGGCGAATTTTTATCAGCCAGGTAGCCACGGGATTGGCGGGCACGCTGGCATCTTCGGGGGTGCTTGGCGCCAACGACCGGATTCGGATCGGCATCATAGGCGCAGGGGCGCGCGGGTCGGAGATACTGCGTCAGGCGATCGAGTGCGGCAAGGTGGAATGCGTGGGCGCGGCGGACGTGTACACGCGGCGGCTGGAGGAAGTGAAAGGGATCGCGGCGGGCGCGAAGACGTATCTCGACTACCGGCGGATGCTGGAAGACACGTCGATCGACGCGGTGCTGATCGCTACGCCGCAGCACCTGCACGCGGAACACTTCACGGCGGCGCTCGACGCCGGCAAGCACATTTACCAGGAAAAGACGATGGCGTTCACGCCGGAACACGGGCGGCGGATGCGGGCGGCGGTGGAGCGGGCGGGCGCTGGACGGGTGGTGCAGATCGGGCACCAGTGGACCTCGAGTGGGCCGGCAGCGGATGCGGCGCGGTTTCTGCGGCCGGAACTGATGGGGCGCATCACGGCGATCGAAGCCCACATGTACCGGAACACACCGCGCGGCAAGCCGCAGTGGTCGCGGCCGGTGTATCCCGACATGACGGCGGAGAACATCATGTGGAAATCGTTTCTGGGGGATGCCCCGGAGCGGCCGTTCGATGCCAACCGGTACATCAACTGGCGGTTTTACTGGGACTATTCGGGGGGCAACGTATACGAAAACATGTGCCACCAACTGGCGTTCTGGTACCAAGCGCTGAAGCTGGAGATTCCGCGGAAAGTGACCATGACCGGGGGGCTGTACCTATGGAAGGACGGCCGCGAGGTGCCGGACACGATGAGCGTGGCGATGGAACACGACGAGGAGATTCTGTTCAGCTGGGTCTCGGGCTTCGGCAACGACTCACTGGGAGTGGAGGAAAGCGTACTCGGTACCGACGGGAGCATTTCGCACACGCCGCAGGGGATTCGCTATGCTCCGCAGAAAGTGAACCGGCGGGACGGCGCGGATATGCAAGGCACAAGCCGGGCGGATCCGAAGGCGCACATGCAGAATTTTCTGGACGCAATACGAGGGTCGGCGCGGCAGGTGAACTGTCCGTTCGAGTTGGGATACCGGGTGTCGATCGCTTGCCGGATGGCGGTAGCGAGTTTCCGGGAACAGCGGAGCGTGATGTGGGACGCGGCTCGCGGGGAGATCGTGTAGGGGGGAAAGTGAGAGTCCCCAGCGGGCAGTGCTTTCCACGGTCGAGCGCGGGCGTCGAGACGAGTTTTCGAACTGCTGAGGTCTTGGAAATTGGGGCGAGCCAGGTTTCGAACTCGCCGGCGAACAGCCGGGCGCCAGCCCGGCTGGACCGATTGACAATCGGTCCGCAGGTTACCAACCTGCCCCACATCGAGTCTCGACGGGGCAGCTTTTAGAGACCGATGACCGAGTGGGCTCGACAGATTCGGGGCGGGGATTTGCGGCGGCTGGCACGCGCGCTGACGGCGGTGGAGAACCGGACGGAGGAAGGGGCCGCGATTCTGGCCGAGTTGGGGGCGTTGGCCGGGCATGCGCGCATCGTCGGCATCACCGGGCCGCCGGGAGCGGGCAAGAGCACGCTGATCGATGCACTGGCGCGGCATTTGCGGGGAGAGTCGAAAAGCGTGGCGATACTCGCCATCGACCCGAGCAGCCGCATCACTGGCGGGGCGATTCTGGGCGACCGCATCCGCATGCAGCAGCACGCGGGCGACGCGGGGGTGTACATCCGGTCGGTGGCCACGCGCGGGAGTTACGGCGGGGTGGCAGGAGCGACGGCGGAGCTGGTACGGCTGCTGGACGGGTCGGGGCGCGACGCGGTGCTGGTGGAGACGGTGGGGGTTGGCCAGGACGAGACGGAAATCGCCGGGGTGGTACCGGTAACGGTGGTGGTGCTGGCGCCGGGGATGGGCGACGAGGTGCAGACGTTGAAGGCGGGCATGATGGAAATCGCCGACGTATTCGCGGTCACCAAGTCGGATCTGCCGGGAGGAGACCGGGTGGCGGCGGAGGTGCGGGGGATGCTGGATCTCGGAACCGGCGACGGCCGGGCCCGCCCGGCGGTGGTGCAGACGGCGGCCAGAGAGGACCGGGGAATTGGCGAGTTGTGGGAAGCGATCGGGAAGGCCTGGAGCTGCGGCGGCCCGCGACGGGCATCAACAGGAGACTGAACTTTGGAAGCGGAAATCGGAATAATCGGCGGCAGTGGGTTGTATTCCATGCCCGGATTTGAGGCGCAGGAAGAGACGATGCTGGAAACGCCATTCGGCGCGCCCTCGGACAACTATGTACTGGGACGGCTGGCGGGCCGGAAGGTGGCGTTTCTGGCGCGGCACGGGCGGGGGCACCGAATATCGCCATCAGAGCTGAATTTTCGCGCCAACATTTACGGCCTGAAGCGGCTGGGGGTGGAACGAATCATTTCACTGAGCGCGGTGGGCTCGCTCAAGGAGGAGCACAAGCCGCTCGATTTCGTGATTCCAGACCAATTTGTGGACCGCACACTGGGGCGCGCGTCGACGTTCTTCGGGGAGGGGCTGGTGGCGCACGTGAGCTTCGCCGAGCCGGTGTGCCCGCAGTTGAGCGAGGTGGTGCGGGACGCATGCGAGGCCGCGGGGGTATCGGCGACGAGGGGTGGAACGTACGTGTGCATGGAAGGCCCGGCGTTTTCGACGAAGGCGGAATCGTTCCTATACCGAAGCTGGGGCATGGACGTGATCGGGATGACGAATCTGACCGAGGCGAAGCTGGCGCGGGAAGCGGAAATTTGTTACGTGACCGTGGCGATGGTGACGGATTACGACTGCTGGCACGAGGACCACGACGCGGTGACGGTGACGCAGATTATCGCCACGCTGACGAAGAACGCCGAGAACGCGTGCAAAGTGGTAGCGGAAGCGGTGGCACGGACGCCGGCCGAACGAGGGTGCAAGTGCGGCTCGGCGCTGGCCCACGCGATTCTGACGGACCGGAAGCTGGTGCCGGAGGCGACGCAGCGCAAACTGGGGATACTGGTTGATAAGTACTTCGTGTAACTCCATCGCGCGCGAGGTGCTGGCCAGCGCGGTGGCAGGAAGGGCCCCCAAGCTGCTACCCCGGGCGTTGATGGAGGAGTCTAGCAATCGAGCGCTGTTCGGGGTGCTGGCGGAAGGGCTAGCGGACCTGTTCGAACCGCGTCTGTGCGACGTTTATGCGGAATTGTTCGCGCAAGCCGTAGAGCACGCCGAGCCGGGGCTGGGGGCGGCCGCACTGGTGGCCCGCTACGAGCGGGTTCGCCGACCGCGGCCGGTGGCCAAGGAGCCGCGGCAGGTGTTTGTACTTTCGCGGGTGACGTTGGGCGCGGACATAGCGGTGACGAGCGTTTTGCTGGCCGCGGCGAAGATCCGGTTTCCCCGCTCGGCGATCGTCTTCGTGGGGCCGGAGAAGAACTTCGAGTTGTTTGCGGGCGATCCGCGTTTGCGGCACGTGGCAGTGGAATACCGGCGCGGGAATCTGCGGGAGCGGCTGGCGGGGTGGAAGGAACTGCGCGACATCGTGGGCGGGAAGACAGCGCTGGTGATCGACCCGGATTCGCGCCTGACCCAGCTTGGATTGCTCCCGGTATGCGCCGAGGAGCGATATCACCTGTTCGAGAGCCGCGCTTATGGCGGGGACAGCGGCCGCGCGCTGAGCGAACTGGCAGCGCGTTGGGCGGCGGATACGTTCGGAGTTCCGGCGGCGCGGCCGTACCTGGCGTTGGGTCAATTGCCGACCGGGGGGGCGCAGGTCGCGGTCAGCCTGGGTGTGGGCGACAATCCGAACAAGCGGCTGCCGGACCCGTTCGAGGCGGAACTGCTGCGCGTGCTGGCGGGCAGCGGGCTCGAATTGTGCGTGGATAAAGGAGCCGGCGGGACCGAAGCCGCGCGGGCGGAAGAGGCAGTGGCAAGGGCGGGAGTGAAGGTGCGTTTCTGGGAAGGTTCTTTCGCCGGGTTCGCCGGCATCGTGGCACAGAGCCGCTTATACGTAGGCTACGATTCGGCGGGCCAGCACGCGGCAGCAGCATCGGGAGTGCCGCTGATTTGTATCTTCGCCGGGTTCCCTTCGGCGCGCATGTTCGAGCGTTGGAGGCCGGTGGGTCCGCAGGCGGTGGTGATTCGGGTGGATCGGCCAGACCCGAAGGAGGTGCTGGCGAAAGTGCGGGTCGCGGTGGCGCGATGGCGAGCGTTGGGGTAATCAACGGCTGCTCCACCGGCAAAGATCGCCGGCGCTACGAAGGAGTGCAACGCCTTCGCGAGGCGCAAAGGGATTCGCCGGTACGCGCAAGTGGCGGGATAGCCGCCACAAAAAGAGAGGGCGTCGAGATCGGCGTCGCGGCTGCCGGTGGTAAGGAATCTGCCGCGAAGAAAAGCCGAGACGAATCTCGGCTCTGCAGCTTGACAGCCCGTCGCCACGGAACTGGTACTAGCGCCTTTACATTAGACCCCTTGGGATGCTAGGCTAAGTGTCTCATAATGCGTACAGTTGACTTGATCCAGCGCAAGCGCGACGGCGAAGAACTGACACCAGAAGAAATTGAATTCCTGGTGGAAGGCTACACCAAAGGGGAGATCCCGGACTATCAGATGTCGTCGTTTCTGATGGCCGTCTTTTTTTCCGGGATGTCGGACCGTGAGGTTACCCGGCTGACGGAGTGCATGTTGCGCTCTGGCGATACGGTCGACTTGTCGTCGATTCCGGGAGTGAAGGTGGACAAGCACTCCACAGGCGGCGTGGGGGACAAGACCAGCCTGATCGTGGCGCCGCTGGCGGCGTCGGCGGGGGTGGTGGTGCCGATGATGTCGGGGCGGGCGCTGGGGCACACCGGCGGCACGCTGGACAAGCTGGAATCGATACCGGGCTTTCGCACGGATCTCACCTCCGAGCAGTTTCACAAGCAACTATCTGAAATAGGGCTTTGTTTTATCGGGCAGAGCGAGCGGTTGGCTCCGGCCGACCGCAAGCTGTATGCGTTGCGTGATGTGACGGCCACGGTGGAATCGATTCCGCTGATTTCATCTTCGATCATGTCGAAGAAAGTGGCCGAGGGAATCGACGCTCTGGTGCTGGATGTAAAGGTGGGCACGGGCGCGTTTATGAAGAAGCAGGTGGATGCGCGGCGGCTGGCGCAGACGATGGTGGGGATTGGTCGGCGGATGGACAAGAAGGTGCAGGCGCTGATCACGGACATGAACCAGCCGCTGGGCTTCGCGGTGGGCAACGCGCTGGAAGTGATGGAGGCGTCGCAGACGCTGCAGAATTCCGGACCGGGCGACCTGACCAAGCTCAGCCTGGAATTGGCGGCGCGGATGATATTTCTGGGTAAGAAGACATCCACACTCGATGAAGCGCGGCGCGTGGCGGAGCAACACCTGGTGGACGGCTCGGCGTACAAGAAGTTCAAGCAGGCGGTAACCGCGCAGGGGGGCAACGCATTGGCGCTCGACAGGTTCGAACTGCTGCCGAACGCCACCGGGATGCGGGAGGTTCTTTCGCCGCGCGGCGGTTACGTGAGTTCCATCAACGCCGAGGATATCGGCACGGCCAGCAACATGATCGGGGCGGGGCGAGACAAGAAGGAAGACTCGATCGATCCGGCGGTGGGAATCATTCTGGAAGTGAAGGCCGGCGAAAAGGTGGAAGCGGGCTCGGTGCTGTGCCGCATTTATCACACCAAGGAAGACCGCCTGGAAGACGCGGCCGACGTAGTGGAGGACGCGTTCCATATTTCGGGGCAGAAGCCGGACGAGCGGGAACTGATACTGGAAGTGGTTGGGTAGATGGGCCGCTACACCGGGCTGCTGGGCCTAGTGGTGCTGCTCGGGGTCGCGTGGCTGTTCTCGAGCCACAAGCGCGAGATCAAGCTGCGGCTGATCGCGTGGGGTCTGGGGTTGCAGTTCCTATTGGCCCTGCTGGTGCTGAAGACGGGTTTCGGGCGGATTTTCCAAATCATCGGCGCGGGCGTGAACGCCATGTTGGCGTACACGGAAGAAGGCACCAAGTTCGTCTTCGGTCCGCTGGGGGCGGGAACGGGGCCGATGGGTGTGGTGTTCGCGTTTCAGGTGCTGCCGATCATTATTTTCATCACGTCGTTTTTTTCGATTTTGTACTACCTGGGCATCATGCAGTGGATCGTGCGCGGCATGGCGATCGGGATGCAGAAGGTGATGGGGGTGAGCGGAGCCGAGTCGCTAAACGTGGCGGCAAGCATTTTCATGGGGCAGACGGAAGCGCCGCTGACGATTCGGCCGTTTCTGGACGGGTTGACGGAATCCGAACTGTTCACGGTCATGACCAGCGGGATGGCGCACGTGTCGGGCTCGGTGATGGCGGCGTACGTGAAGATCGCCGGGGTGTCGATCACGCACCTGTTGACGGCGGTGATCATGACCGCGCCGGCCACGATTATGCTGGCCAAAATATTCGTTCCCGAAACCGAGAAGCCGGTGACAGCGGGCAAGGTGGAGCTGAAGATCGAGAAGACCGGGGTCAACCTGATCGATGCAGCGGCGCGGGGCGCGGGCGATGGCGTGCAACTGGTGCTAAACATCGCCGCCATGCTGATCGCCTTTCTGGCGCTGATCGCGATGCTGAATGGCATGCTTGGCTGGGCGCACACCTCGCTGGAGCAGATTTTCGGCGTAATTTTTTCGCCCGTCGCGTGGCTGATGGGGGTGCCGTGGAAGGACGCCGGGGCAATCGGCAATTTGCTGGGAACACGCCTGGCGCTGAATGAATTCGTGGCATTTCTGAAACTGGGGCCAATGGAGAAATCGCTCGATCCGCGCTCCTTCGTGATTGCGACTTACGCTTTGTGCGGCTTCGCCAATTTCAGCTCCATCGCGATTCAGATCGGGGGCATCGGGGCGCTGGCGCCACGCCGCAAGTCCGACCTGGCGCGGTTGGGGCTGCGGGCGGTAGCGGCCGGGACGATGGCCAATTTCATGTCCGCCTGCATTGCCGGAATGCTGCTGTGATAGAGGAAGCCAAACGTCTGATTGAACAACGCACGGCTCTGCAACCGGCCATGGGCGTGGTGTTGGGAAGCGGGTTGGGGGCTTTCGCCGAGGAATTGACCGACCGGGTAGAAATTCCGTACGCGGAGATTCCGGGCTGGCCGGCGTCGACCGCGGTAGGTCACGCCGGCAAACTGGTGGTGGGCAAGCTGGGCGAGCTGCCGGTGGCGGCGATGGCGGGGCGGGCGCACCTTTACGAAGGCTACACGCCGGCGCAGGTGACCCACGGGGTACGCGTGCTCCACGCGGTGGGGGTGCGGTCGCTGGTTTTCACCAATGCCGCCGGCGGCATCAACACCCAGTTTGAACGGGGCGGGTTGGTGCTGATTTCCGATCACATCAATCTGCAGGGATCGAATCCGCTGGTGGGCCCGAACGACAACTCTCTGGGGCCGCGTTTTCCGGATATGTCCGAGATTTATTCGCGAGCATATCGGAAGATTGCCAAGCGCGTGGCCGAGGATTTGTGCATCTTTCTACCGGAAGGCGTGTACGCCGCCATGCTAGGCCCGAGTTACGAGACGCCGGCTGAAATCCGGTACCTACGCGCGATAGGCGCCGACCTGGTAGGGATGTCGACGGTAGCGGAAGCGATTGTGGCCAACCATATGGGGATGAAAGTCTTGGGAATCTCCACGGTGACCAATATGGCGGCGGGTGTGCTGCCGCACCGACTGATTGCGGCGGCGCTGGCGGCGCGGGAAAACGCTTTCGCGCCTTACTCGAAGTTTCGGGTGGGGGCGGCGATCGAAGACGCGTCGGGGCGCATTCACACGGGCTGCAACGTGGAGAACGCCACTTACGGCCTGACCCTGTGCGCCGAGCGCGTGGCGGTGTTCAAAGCGATTTCCGAGGGCGCGCGCGAGTTTCGGCGGGCGGTGGTAGCGGCCGATACGGACATACTAACCCCACCGTGCGGCGCCTGCCGCCAGATCCTCTGGGAGTTTTGCGGGGACGTGGAACTCGACCTCGTGAACCTGGCCGGCAAGATGGAAACCTATCGTTTGAAAGATCTGTTCCCTAAGCCCTTCGATGCTTCGTATTTGTAGCGTTCTCCTGTTCGTTTCGAGCCTGTTCGCCGAGCAGGCGGACTGGATCTGGAGCGCGCGCTATGTGATCACCGAGGACGCGGCGCACCGGGTGATCGAGCAGGGCGCGGTGGCGGTGCGAGGCGGCGCGATTCTGGCGGTGGGACCGAAGGCCGAAATCGATGCTCGCTTTCAAGCCGGGCGGCGGCTGGACCGGCCGGACGCGATTCTGGCACCGGGGCTGATCGACACGCATACCCACGCAGCGATGTCGCTGTTTCGGGGTATCGCGGACGACCGCAAGCTGCAGGATTGGCTCGAGAAGTACATCTTTCCCGCCGAGGCCAAGAATGTCAGCGACGATTTCGTGCGCTGGGGCACGCGGCTGGGATGCCTGGAAATGCTGCTCTCCGGCACCACCACGTTTACCGATATGTATTACTTCGAGGACGTGGTGGCGGAAGCGTCGAAGGAAGCCGGGATGCGAGGCGTGTTGGGCGAGACCATCATCGGATTTCCGGTGGCCGATGCCAAGACGCCGGCGGATGCGCTGGCTTTTACGGAAAAGTACCTGACGCGTTTCGCAGGCGATCCTTTGGTGGTTCCGGCGGTGGCGCCGCACGCTCTCTATACGAATTCGGACGAGACGCTGAAGGCGGCACGGGCGCTGGCCAACCGGCACCACGCGCCGCTGCTAATCCACGTGGGGGAAACGCGGAAGGAGAACGAGGACGCGCTGGCGGCGCGCCACATGACCGCCATCGAGACGCTAGAAAGCCTGGGCGTATTCAACGGCCGCACGGTGGCGGCGCACTGCGTTTGGGCGAACGAAAGGGACCTGGCGATTTTGAAAGCGCACGGGGTAGGCGTGGCGCATTGCCCGTCGAGCAATATGAAGCTGGCCAGCGGGGTGGCGCCGGTGGTGCGCATGTTGCAGCTTGGAATCGACGTGGGGCTGGGGCCGGACGGTCCGGCGGGCAGCAACAACGACTTCAACATGTTTGAAGAGATGGACCTGGCGGCGAAACTGCAGAAAGTTACGACTCTCGATCCGCAGGTTCTGCCGGCGGGGCAAGCGTTGGAGATGGCGACCATCGGCGGGGCGCGGGTGCTGGGAATGGACAAAGAGATCGGCTCGCTCGAACCGGGAAAGCGCGCCGATATGATTACGGTGCGCCTCGACCGCGCTAACGCCGTGCCGTTGTACGACCCGATTTCGCAAATGGTCTATGCCTTAAAGGGCGACGATGTGCGCGATGTGATGGTGAACGGCAGGGCGGTGGTGCGGGATGCCAGGATTCTGACACTGAACCAGGCGCAGATCCTGCAAAAGGCTGAAGAATACCGGGACAAAATCAGCCGGTCGCTGCGATAGCCCGATACCAGGAAATTTCATTCGGACGACACTCTGGAATTAACTCTTAATCAAGCTCTTGCGGTGCTGAAGCAAGCGGCAGAATCGAGCTTAAGGAGTGAGATTTTCCTGGCCTGCGGATTTCAGCCCCTCCACCTGGCAACGTTCCTGAAGGCGTACTTCTCGGACCGCTTTCCGAGGGAGAGAGCCAAGATTTTGACCGCGCTCTATGGGATCTCGATGGTGGAAATTCCCTCAGAAAGGCAATTAGTGACTCAACCCATCGTGGGGCACGGGCGCCATCGGGCACCACTCCGACCCGAAGCGGTTGACCGGAGGGCGTCTTCGTTTCCCGGAAGGGCTACAAGACTCTCGCCTTGTCTGGCGTTGGGGTCATCAAGTTCCTATAGTATCGTGGACCATGGTATTAGACGACATGCGGCGGCGGTAGGCGTGGGTTCATGGGATGCGGTAGAGAACGAAATCGGAATTGTGGAACACGGGAGCGAATCGTTGTGGTTCGCGCGCTACATGAGGGGCGAGCAAAGCCAGATCTTCGGGGTTGCCGGAGTAGAGCAGCAGATAGGACGCGCCGGTGCGGCGGAGGTAGGCGTCGAGGGCAGCATCGTCGGCGGTTTCGGGATACCAGGCAGAGCGGAGACCCGTATAGAGGGCGAGGACGCGGGGGTTCCAGGAGACCAGCAGGTCGTGAGAATCGAGATGGGCGGACAGGTAGCGGCGGAGATCGATGAAAGTGGGCTGCTCGGGGCCTTGGGGGAAGGGGCCGCGCTCCATGCCGCCGAGATTGGTGACGCAGCCGATGGCGAGCACGACGCCGGCCGCGGCTGGCAGCCCACGTAAAGACGCGGGCCACTTGGCGGCGAGGGATTCAATGCCTTCGAAAAAATACATGAAATAGAGCATCAAGATCGGGAGCAGGTAACGGGCGTTGGGGGCGGAAGAATATACCAGCACCGGCAGGACGGCGCAGGGCACATAGATTTCGACCACAGAACAATCGGCGGCGAGCCGGCGCAGCCACTCGCCGAAGACGACGACGGCGGTCGCGGCAGCGAGAGAATAACGCAGCGAGGCAGGGCTGCCGGCCCACAGGTACGCGGGCGCGTGGAGGTAGAACTTCAGATTGTTCCAGTAAGCGGGCAGGTGGAGGCGAAACTGATTGCCGTAGGCGCGGCTGTCATAAAATGTCAGCGCCAGCAGGACCACCCCGGCGGCCAATCCGAGAAGCGTAGCTACGCCGAAGGGGCGTGGGCGGCGGTGGCGGACGACCTCGGAGACGAGAACCGCCAGGGCGAGCGAAAGGCCCACGGAGCGGCTGCCGTAGGCGAGTAACATGGGCGGCAGGACAAGGGTGACGGCTAGCAATGGCCGAGTGCGGTCCCAACCGCGCCGTTCGACCAATACCAGGAGCGCCAGGCAAAGGGACGCGAAGAAGAGGTAAGTCGTGTCGGAGACGATGAAGTCCTTGACGCTCAAGACAAGGCCGGCAAGGGCGAAGGCGGCCACCGCGGCGGCGGACGGCAGCGGTTTCAAGCCACGAAGGCGAGCGAGGGCGTAGAGGCAGAGGCAGGCGGCCAGCAACAGGGTCTGGACCAGCATTTTCATGGGCAAATAGTCAAGCCCGAAAGCGCGGTAGACGGGGGCCAGGAGGAGGGGGAACACGGGCGGATAGTTGGCCGGCATGTGAACGGCCGCATCGGGCAGGGTGACCTGGTAACGGGTTTCGGCATAAGGCCGGCCCAGGGCGATGTTTCGGGCGTGAGCGATGTATTGGCTGAAGTCGCCGCCCCAATCCTGGCCGGGGCGCAGGGCGGTCCAGTAGATGGGGATCAGCACCGCGAGGATCGCCAGGACAGCGAACAGGTCCCGGCTTAGGTTCGTACTGCGGTCGGAGGCGATCGCGAAATTGCCCATGGATCAATCCGAAAAACGGAAACGAAGCAGGGTCCAGACCGCGATAAAGCCGTCGGAAGCCTTGATTTTCTTGCCTTCCTCGCGGGAGCGCGGAAAGTAGCGGATTGGCACTTCGATAATGGAAAGGCCGCGGCGGATGAGCTTGGCGGTGATTTCGTGATCGGTTTCGAAGCCGCTGGTGCGAAGGTGCATTTCTTTGACCGCGCGCGCGGGATAGAGCTTGTACGCGGTTAAGGTGTCGGTGATCCAGCGGAAGTAGATGAGGGCGGTCCAGAGGGTGAGGAGAGCACCGGCGAGCCAGGCTCCGAGGGATTGCTCGGGATGGCGTCCGGGGAAGAAGGTGAAACCCCGGCGGCACACGGCCTGGCCGAGGGTTCGGCTGCCGTAGACGACGTCGGCACGGCGCAGTCCTTCGAGCAAGGGGATATAATCGGCCGGATCGTATTCGAGGTCGGCATCCTGAATCAGGATGTAATCGCCGGTGGCTTCACGAATGCCACGCTGTACGGCTCTGCCCTTGCCCTGGTTAGGGTTCTGGGTGAAAACGCGAACGGCGGCGGCGGTGCAGGAAGCGGCAAAGGTCCGGGCGACGGCTTCGGTGTTGTCTTTAGAGCCATCGTTGACCACGAGGATCTCCTTGGTGAAGCCGAGCGCCGCGACCGGAACGGCGGCGATACGTTCCAGGAGTTGGCCGAGGAAGGCGCCCTCGTTATAAGCGGGAATCACGATCGATAGAACTGGCATGATTGAGGTTGGCCGTGGCTAGCGCTTCCAGCGAAAACGGAGCAAGGCCATCAGGGCGCGCAAGCCGTCTCCAGCACGGATTTTCTTGCCCGCCGCGCGAGTTCGCGGCTTATAGTCGACGGGTACTTCCAGAATATACTCGTGGCGGCGGGAAAGCTTGGCGACGATTTCGGTTTCGAGGTCGAGGCCGCTCGATTCCAGGTTGAGGGACTGGAGGAGGCGGGTGTCGTAGCCCTTGACGCTGCTGAAAACGTCGGCGACGTAGCGATTGTAGAGCAGCAGGACTGCGACGCTGAGGAGGATGCCGCCGTACTTGCTGGTGAGGTAGAGGCGCCAGTTGTTGCCGTAGATGGCTTTCAAGCGGTCGGAGAGCTCGGTGCACTTGACGGTGCGTGTACCTAGGACTGCGCGGAAATCGGAATGCACGAGGGTGTCGACGATAGTGGCGAGGTCTTCGGCGCGGTACTCGTCATCGCCGGGAAAGAACACGACCAGGTTGCCACGGGCCTTTTCGAGGCCCAGGCGCATGGCGGCGCCGCGGCCGAGAGGGCGGGGCAGTTCGTAGAGGCGGACGTTGCGGACGGAGCGGGCGCGCTCGACGGTCTTGTCGGTGGAACCGCCATCGACCACGATGACTTCCTTGCTGAGGCCGAGGGGCTG
>JBEKZL010000201.1:0-16721 GCA_049509915.1 Bryobacteraceae bacterium
TCTTTCACTCCCCCAGTAGAGCGGTTAGCCCGCCGGTTGTTTCCTGGGCAAATGGCCGCTAAATTCGTTGCGCCTGAGCCCTATGAGCACAACACGTTCACTCTCGAGGGCCAGGAATTGCGCATCATCGAGCAGGGCCACACCGATAGTGCTGATACGACGTCTCTGTACGTTCCATCGATCGGCCTGGTCGTCGCAGGCGACGTAGTGTATAACCAGTGCCATATGTACGTCGGCGACACCACCCCAGAGAGCCGGAAGAACTGGGTCGCGGCGTTGGACCGGTTGGCGGCGCTCGAGCCATCGATTGTTGTTGCCGGTCACAAGAAGCCCGGCGCGCCCGACTCGCCGTCGGCGATCGAGGAGACGAAGCGCTATCTGCTCGACTTTGATCGGCTGCAGAAAACCGCGACGTCCGACGAAGAGCTGTTCAACAAGATGACGGAGCTTTACCCCCATTGGGTAGCGAATCAGTCGTGGTTGATGTTCGGATTCCCGGGCGGCTGAGGGGAACGCGCGCTCGCGTATTTAAAGGACTTCAGAGTAGTCCTCCAACTGGCGCCCCAGAGCCTTACTGCTCGTGGCTTCGGTGTGGGATCCACTTCCTCCGTGCCGGCATCACGGCGTCTTCGGCTTCGCGGGAGGGGCCAGCGCGACGGCAGCCTCGGCGGTGAGCGGGAGGAAGGTGAGCGCCTCCTGCAGGTACAGGTGGACAACGGTATCGGTGTGATTGGAATAGCCGATCGAGACGTCCTGGCCGATGTGCAGCTCGAAATCGCCGCCGCGGGTAGTCAGCACGAAAGCGCCGGCAATGGCGGGCGCCCATATGATTTGATCGTTGACAAGCCGCTTGACGTGCTCCAGGACCGGGTATCCGTGGTCGCTGGTCTCGGCAAGCGCCGTGTAGGCTTCGGCGCCGAGCAGCACCGAGTAGGGTCCGTTGACACCGACAAGGCGCAACTGGCTTAGGCCTTGGGCAATGGCTTGCGGATACTCGCGCACATCGGCGGGCAGCGTCATGATGGGATTGCTGGTTCCCTGACGGATGCCTCCGATGCCGGCGGCGGCATAACCCTCAAATATGGCGCCGTCCTCGGCAAAGGCAATTTGTCGCGCGGCAACCTTCGCCGGTTGCCAGTCCGCGTCGTTCGCGCCACGCTCGACATCGTCGATCGCCTGACGATCCAGCTCGAACGGAACACGCAGCTCGACCAGCGCATTTACCTCCCGCTGCCTCGCGACGATACCTTCCCCCGGAGCCTCGATCGTCCGCAAGTGGCCGGTGGCGACGGCGGAGAGGGCGGTGCCGCCCGGCCCCTTTACGTCCACCACCCGCCGTCCGGCAAGGTAGCGTTTGAGCGTGCGCGATATTTCCTCATCGATCTGAGCCCATGCGGAATCGGTAATCGGGGCTAGTTCGCGATGGAGATTATTCATATCGGATGTCTCCTTTGAGGGAACCGATGCCGAGCGAACCGTCGTGCACCGAGAGGTTGGATGGATAGGGTTCGGTCGCCGCCGACGCGGCGGGGGAGTTCGCAACCGCAGGCTGGTCCTCGGTTACATTGTCCAGAAACGTCGCGGACGGCACGAAGAACAGGTTTCCGGTGACGGCGCGGCTGAAGTCGAGCAGCCGGTCATAGTTGCCGGGCGGGCGGCCGACGAACATGTTCGCGAGCATCTGCTCGATCGTGCGAGGCGAACGGCTGTAGCCGATGAAATACGTGCCAAATTCAGCCTCCGAGGGCCGGCCAAACGGCATGTTGTCGCGCAGGATCTTGATCTCTTTCCCGTCCTCGACGATCGTAGTGAGCGCGTTGTGCGCTGACGTCGGCTTGACGGAATCGTCCAATTCGATGTCGGACAGCTTAGTGCGGCCGATGATGTGCTCCTGCGCCTCGGTGGAGAGCGCATTCCATGCGGCAAGATCATGGAGATATTTTTGCACAATGACGTAGCTGCCGCCGGCGAACGCAGCATCCTCCTCGCCCACCATCACGGCGCCGATCGCTGCCGCGCCCCGGGGATTCTCAGTGCCGTCCACGAAACCGATGAGATCGCGATCGTCGAAGTAACGGAAGCCGTGCACTTCGTCCACCGGCGAAACGGAATCTCCCAAACGCGCCATCAACTGAGTGGCAAGCTCAAAGCATAGATCCATCCGCTTCGCGCGGATGTGGAACAGCAAGTCGCCCGGCGTGGAGACTGCATTGCGTGCTCCGGCGCGGATCTCCCGGAACGGGTGCAGTTCGGCCGGTCGAGGTGGCCCAAAGAGGCGGTCCCACGCGTCGGACCCAAACCCCATGACGCAGGAAAGGCTCGCTTCCAGGTCGCGAAACTCCACCGCGCGCAACAGCGCAGCAAGGTCCGCGCAGAACGACCGTAGGGTGGCGCGGCTGTCAGATCCCGGACGGAGTGCCACGACCAGGAATATCGCGGCGCGGGTAAGCGGAGCGGCTACCGGTTGCGCGAGGGCAGGCAAGACACGTGCAGCTTTGGGCGCGCTCATCGGATCGGTCTCCATCGCTTGTCATCCCTGGCGGAGTGCAAAGGCTCGGACCGCAAGCGTATCATAATCTGCACGCGAAATCTGCACGCGAACGTCCAACCTACCGCCTCGGCCCCCCATTCCCGATACAACCCCTTGGACGAAGCCACCCTGGTTTGGCAGGACGATTGCTCTGTGGGATTGTGTAGAGCTTACATCGCGGGCCGTTCACAATGGGCCTGCCAAGCAAAGGGAACGTCACGCCTAATGCTACCGCCGCCTTCGTTGCGCCGCAATCGTCCTGACAACCCGAACCGTGCCACTCAGAACTGCCGCGAAGCGGCTTCGTCCGGTTCTGGGAGATGAGGCATAACCCCGCGTCGGGCCGGCGAACGCGACCGTGGCCGAACTTCTGCGCCTCCAGTGGCTTCCGAGATCCACGGTTAACGCTCCGAACGTCCGCCCCCGACGACCACAAGACTGGTTTCAGGGGCCGACCTCATTGTGAAACACCGGCGCAAGAGTCCCGAAGGCATCCTTTATGACAGATGGCGCGGCTTTTGGCCAGTGGTCTACTTGGTCTTCACATCGTCCCGCCTGAACGTCGTCACCTGCGCCTGCATCAGGCCATCCTTCGTCTCATAGGCGTCGGCGCCGCGGTAGGGATGCGCCAGAAACGGAGAGTCGGCCCTCCACTGCACATTCAGCGTGTCCCCCACTTTTTGCGTATGCTCCGCCGTGAATTTCAGCCCGCAGATCCCACCTTCGCGAAAAGGCTTTACCACCTGAGCAAACATTGCGCCCACGGCCTCCCGCCCCTGGGCAAGCACCCCATCCGGAGAGAAAATCTCCACGTCCGCCGGATCTTGTGCCAGAATACGCTTCCAGTCGCAGGCGTTGATTGCCTCCATATGTTCCTTCACCACGGCTTCGGCGCTGGCCTGCCGTTTCAAGGGCGGCAGCTTCGCCTGCTGCGCCATGACGCCTGATGCAACAGCGATCGCCACCATCGCACTACGAGTTGTGAAATGTCGGTTCATGGTCTTCAGGCTATCATCCCCTAGGGGGAGAATAGGAAGCGATTGGCGACGAAGCATCTGCCAATCTGCCAGCAGACACAGAACTCGAAAGAAGCCGACTGCGGATCACCAAACTTCGGATAGTCTTGGAGGCGCACCACGTGCAAATGTGCGCCGCTCCTTATGCGCAAGATCGGTGCCACGAATGCCTGCAGCACCTGGTGCGATCGGCCAAGCGCTTCTTGCCGGGAATGAGCACGGAGTGGCCGCGATTGGTGGTTTCGGAGGAAGTTGTGGAAGGTATCGCACCGGGTCTGCTCGTGTAGTCGGCAACGCGCAGCAGCGATACACTACCTTTAAATGCAATTTTAAACCCATGCTGAGCCTGTGCCTCTTTGCCTTAGCTGGCCTACCATGTGGATCTGACGATTCCGAGCTTCGGTATCCAGGAAGAGAATGACTTCCCGCCGGGTGTGCACGATCTGATGCCGGGAACGCTGAAGTTGGAGGGATGCTACCTGTACGGGAATGAAGCTCCGGGCCTGGGAATTGACATCGGTGAGGAAGCGGCGCTCAGGTATCCGCCAAGCCGGATTCGCCCGTGCGACGATTGGACCACCGGACGCGGCATGGATGGATCGCTTATCATGCCCTAGAGACGAAACATAGAGGTGTTGCCATGAAAGTGACTAGACGCACGATGATCAGCGCGGCAGCGACGGCGTGTGCGATACACGCTGCTCCGCGCAGCAGGCTGAGGAAGCCGGATGCCTGGATGCCCCGGCTATCGGAAAATCTCGCTGACACCAAGCCGCAGACGTTGAAGTGGCTGAAACAACTTGGCTGCACGACGGTGATTTATCAGGGCACCGACGATGTAGATCACGATCGCAAGGGTTACTGGACTGTCGCTGATATTCTGCCTCACAAACAGAATTGCGTCGACGCCGGGATGACTCTGGAATCGATGATGATACCCATCGACACCTACTTACAGGCGCGACTGGGCAAGCCGGGGCGCGATCGGGAAATTGAAAACGTGTGCAAGACTATTCATGCCGTGGGCGAGGCTGGCATCCCAATGATGGAATGGCGATTCTGGCCGGACTTCTATTGGGATGGTCGCGTTGGTTATTACGACAAACCGGGCCGCGGTGGCGCGGGCTTTCGGGGATTCGATTATGGCCGCGTAAAAGACTCGCCTCCCTTCCCCGAGATCGGGTTGGTCAGCGAAAGCGAGATGTGGTCACGTTTTCTCTATTTCACCAAACCCATCGTGGCCGCGGCGCAGAAGGCCAACGTGCGATTGTCCATGCATCCATGTGATCCTCCAGTGGCCACTATGCGCGGCGTCGCGCGCATTTTCCACTCGCCCGATAATATGCGCCGCTTCCTGAAGGAAGTGCCCAACGCGCATAGCGGTATTACCTTCTGTCAAGGCACCTTCACCGAGATGGGTTGTGACGTGTTGCAGGAAATCAAGTACTTCGCGGGACAGAAGAAGATTAATCTGGTGCATTTCCGGGCAGTCCAGGGAACCGTGCCGAACTATACCGAAGTTTTCATCGATGAAGGTGACATCGACATGGTCCTTGCGATGAAAACTTATAAGGAGGCCGGTTACATTGGACCCATCGTTTCTGATCACACGCCCGCAGTTGTGGGCGACGACGCGTGGGGATTACTGGGCCGGACTTACTCGCACGGTTTTATGAACGCTGCTGTTCACGCAGCCAACTTGTTTTAGTGCTCCGGGGGCTCGGTTGGGAATCGAGAGGAGGCGAAGTGGCGACTGGGGGCAGAGGACAAGCTGGCAGGCCAATAGTGCGTCGGGGATTTTCTATCGGTGAGACGCAGGGATAGTGGGCGCTTTGAGAAGCGTTGGATTGTGGACAGTAGATCGGCGTCGGCATTTGAGGCGGCCTTTGGTGGAGGACGGAGTCGGATCTGAACAGCGGTAAGCCGCTCGATTAGGACCATCGGGCTTCCGCGGTTCAGGCAGGTCCAGAGCGTTGACGGGTGGTCTTGTGGGTCACCGTGGCTTGGCACGGATTGAGCCGCGATGGGCGCCGCGGCAAGTCGTTTGCAGACTGGAAGCAGGGTGGCGCGGCGCCGGCTTGCGAGGAAGCCAAAGTGCCGGATTCGGACGAAGCCGCGGGGCAAAGGACATCGCGCAAGCCGAAAGGTTCGCCCGCACCGAGCTCGAAGCCGCCGGCCTGACAGCCGAGTTGAGGGGCAACCAAGGCGATCCGTGGAGAGAACTCGCTTAGTCACTCAGGCAACCGTGATGTTGACACCCGGTTGATACGCCAATCGGCTCTTCCCCCCAAAGGTGCAGCCCCGGCGAGTGCACCATTAAACATAGGTTGAGATCCCTCGGAGGAGACATGTCTATTTTGAGCCCAGGCTCAAGCAGAGTTCGTCTGCGCGTCGTTCCGGCGCTGGTTGCTCCAGCAGTGACCGCGGGTACTCTTTCTGGCGGAATGCTCTGGCAGGTTTCGGGCGCCGGCGGCTACGACGGAGTCGGACCGAACTATCCGGTTTTCGGTTCGAGCTAAATGAACACGTACACCACCGTAACCATCAGCTTTCCGTTCTGCGGAGACGTTAGGGATTCCGATACCGAAGGACGGTCAACCTGACCAACCAGATCGGACCCGGTACTACGGCGGCCAACGAGGTGGCGCCGCCGCTCCGGAGCCCGCGACACCAGCTCAGCTCAGCTACGGCCCTGTCCGGCGTTGGCGTGCTTCTCCTTGGCTTCCGCGCGAAGCGTGGCCGGAGGCCCATCGCCCGGGTTGGCCGACAGTAGGGGTCGCGGAAGTTGCCGTCGCAGTTTGGTCCACTTTTCAACGGCACCTAAGCCGGCGCTGATCCACGCAAAATCGGCCGCGCGCTTGATTTTCTACCGCGCGGGGGGGCGGAAATAATGGAAGTGTGTGAGGCGAAATGGCACTGGGCCGTGCCCGCTCGGCCCGCATGCTGCTACCTTAATACGGAGGTCCTCCATGAACTACTACCACGACCATCGAGCCGAGTTCCTCGAAGGGCTGAAGGCCTTTCTGCGCATTCCCAGCATTAGCGCGCTCTCCGAGCACAAGCCGGATATTCTGCGAGCCGCCGAGTTCGCTCGCGGCGAGCTCGAAGCGCTCGGCCTCAAAGCCGAGCTGATCGAAGGCCGGGGCAATCCGCTGGTATACGGCGAATGGCTGGGCGAGCCCGGGAAGCCGACGATCCTCTTCTACGGGCACTACGACGTGCAGCCGCCCGATCCGCTCGACGAGTGGAAGTCCCCGCCATTCGAGCCCGAAGTGCGCGGCAACGACCTGTTCGCGCGCGGCGCGGCCGACGACAAAGGCCAAGTCTACCTGCAGATCAAGGCCGTCGAGGGCTTGCTGAAGACCACTGGCCGCCTGCCGGTGAACGTGAAGTTTCTGCTGGAGGGCGAGGAAGAGACCGGAGGAGAACACATTGAAGCGTACGTGAAGACCCGGCCGGCGCGTCTGAAGGTGGATGCGGCGGTGGTTTGCGACACGGAGCTTTTCGCTCCGGACCTGCCCACCATCTGCGTCGGCCTGCGCGGCATGGTGTACGCGGAACTGGCCGTCGAGGGCGCCAGCCACGACCTGCATTCCGGCATGTACGGCGGCGCCGCTCCCAATCCGTTGCAGGCCATGGCCGAAATCGTTTGCGCCCTTAAGGACCGCGACGGGCGCATTCAGATCCCGGGCTTCTATGACGCCGTGATTCCGCCCAGCACAAAGGAACGCGAGGCCTGGGGCCGGCTGCCGTTTGACGAAAAGGAGTACGCCGAAAAGGAAATCGGCGCGCGCGCGCTGGTGGGCGAGCCCGGCATACCGCTGTTCGAGCGCCTCTGGGCCCGGCCGACGTTCGAAGTGCACGGCATCCGCGGCGGTTTCACCGGCGAAGGCGCCAAGACCGTCATCCCGGCGCGCGCGGTGGCCAAGATCAGCACCCGCCTGGTGGCCGGGCAGACCACCGCTGAAGCCGCCGAACAACTGCGCGCCGCGATTGCCGCGGCCTGCCCACGCGGAGTCACCGCGGAATTGAAGGTGCTCAGCACCGGCGAGCCCTCGCTTACCGACCCCGACAATCCCTTTATCCAGGCCGGCGCGCAGGCGCTCGAGGAAATCTTCGCCAAGCCCACGGTTTACATTCGCTCCGGCGGCTCCATTCCCATCGTGGGCGTGTTCCGCGAGTATCTGGGCATTCCCAGCGTGATGATGGGTTTCGGATTGCCCGACGACAATCTGCACGCGCCCAACGAGAAATTCCATCTGCCCAACTTCTACCGCGGCATGGAAGTGCTGGCGCGCTATCTGGAGCTGCTCGGAAGCTGAAGCGTGCGCCTACGACGAAGCGCGTTCGCCTGTTTGGCACTGCTGGCCGTCAACGCAGCCGTGTGCTGGCCTTTGTTCACGGTTGAATATCTCGACGATTTTCAATCCAACGAAGGTTTCTTCATCGCCATGGGCAAGTTCCTGCGGGACTGGTGGCCGCACGCAGCCTGGTTTCCCTGGTTCGACGGCGGGATGCCGTTCGAGAACACCTACCTGCCGCTGACGGGTGCGCTGGTAGCCATGGTTTCCTGGATCGGCGGTTGGTCGCCGGCCCATGCCTATCACATTGTGATGGCGCTGGCTTATTCGCTGGCGCCGGTATTCCTGTTCCTGTTCGCCAAGGAAGTGTCGGGTCGGTTCGCGGCCAGTTTTGCGGCTGCGCTGCTGTGGTCGATCCTCTCTCCCGGCGTGTTGATTCCACGTTTGGCTCAGGATCTGCACACGCTATGGGGGCTGCGCCGGCTGCGCAACATCGTTTTCTGGGGGGAGGGCCCGCACAATATCGCTCTCTGCCTGCTCCCCGCCGCTCTTTGGCTGATGGCGCGCTACCTGAAGCGGCCCGGCTTTCGCCGGTTCGGGGCCGCGGGTCTGGCGGTGGCCGCCGTAATGCTGACGAATGCCTTTGGCATTTTGACAGTATCCATTTCGGCAGTTATTCTGCTGGTGGCCTGGCCTCAATTCGATCGGCTGCGACTGGCGGCCACCGGCGGGTTACTGCTGGCGGGTTACCTCGTCATCTGCCGTTTCTTGCCGCCGGCGGAGATCCGCCTGCTGGCGGCCAGCTCGCAGGTTTCCGGCGGCGACTTTCGCTATACCTTCCGGATTCTGTTGTTGGCGGCGGCGTTGCTGGCGGTCCTGGCTGGCCTGGCAGCGATCTCGCGGCGCTGGCGCGATCCCATGCTTCAGTTCGCCGCGGTGTTTTCGGCCTGTTTCGGCGGCGTGGTTGTGGTGTCACTCTGGGACCTGAATCTGCTCCCGCAAGCTTTGCGTTATCACATTGAGATGGAGGCCGGCCTCTGTCTCGTTGCGGCTTTCGCCGGCGCGCGCCTTGGCAAATGGGTGCCGTCGTGGGTGGCCCATGACGCCGCCATTTTGAGCCTGGTGCCGATAAGCTGGATCGTCTGGCAGGACTGCGGTTTCGCCCGGCGCCTGATTCAACCGGCCGATATCGCCCGCTCGGCGCCCTTTCGCCAGGCGAACTTCGCCGCCGCCCACCTCCACGGACAACGCATCATGGTCGCCGGCGAGAGCCAGTGGTGGTTCAATCTCTTCGCCGAAAATTCGCAATTGAGCGGGGGCTTTGAGCCTACCGCGCCCAACTGGGTCCAGCAGGTAGCCGTCTACACCATCGACACGGGCCAGAATGCCGGCGCCCAGGACGGTCCCATTTCGGTTCTCTGGCTGAAAGCATTTGGCTGCGGCGCCATAGTCGTCCCCGGCCCCGGCAGCGCGGATCACTACCACCCTGTCCGCAATCCCGGCAAATTCGACGGACTGCTGCCGCTCGCGTGGCGGGAAGCCGGCGACTCGATTTACCAGGTCCCTTTGCGGTCTGTCTCCCTGGCGCACGTGGTTCCCGCATCGGCGCTGGTTGCCAACCGGCCGGCGCACGGCCTGGACGTGGCTGAAGTTCGCCGCTACGTCGCCGCCCTGGAGGATCCGGCCCTGCCGCCCGCCAGCCTGACTTGGGACAACCCCACTCACGGGCGACTTACGGCCGTAGTCAACCCTCCCGATGTTCTCTCCCTGCAGGTGACCTACGATCCCGGTTGGCGCGCCAGTTCCGGCGGCCAGGCGCTTGCGGTCGGCCGTGACGCGCTCGGGTTTATGGTCATCCAGCCGCGGTGCTCGGGAGACTGCGCCATCGACCTCGCTTTCGACGGGGGCTTTCCGCGGCGCGCGGAGCTGGCGATCGGGGTGACAAGCATCGCGACGCTGCTCGGGCTGGCGTTGTTCGGTACTCACCTTCGGGACTACGGTGACGTCTTCCGGCACGCGACCGCTCCCTTGCGGTCGCGGCCCTGAAAGGGCATCGAACCGAGCCGCAGCGGCCAAGGGAGCGGAGGGGCACACACATCTGAAAGGGCGAAAAGGCCTTTGCGGCAGCAAAGCGACTGTTAGCCTCATGCGCTCTTGCGGCTACTTTTTGCCGCGGGTCTGAGCCAGCGTCAATTGCTCGGATAGCAACGAACGCTGGCTATCGAGGACTTCCAGGTAGGTTGTGATGCCACCCCGATAGCGCAGGTTCGCCAGACGCACCGACTCGCTCAGGGTCTCGACGGATAATTCTTCGCGCACGCGTAGCTCGTGGTACTGGCGGTAGTTGATCAGCGTATCGGCGACTTCGCCGAACGCTTTCTGAATGGTCTGGGAATAAGGAAGCAACGCCTGCAGCATCCGTAGCTGAAGCCCAGAAAGTCCTCTTCCCAGATCTGGTTGAGTACTCTCCCTACCGCTTGCTGGACGACTTTGTCCTCCACTGCCGCGATCCCCAATGGTCGTTGCTTCCCATCGGCTTTCGGGATCCAGGCTCTTCGCGACGCTGGCGCTCGATATGCCCCGCGATGGATTCTCCCCTGAAGGCCGCTCAGTCGCCCCTCCAGGTCTTTTCCATATTCTTGCCACGTCATCCCATCCGCTCCGGGCGCCGCCTTTCTCTTCAGGCTGTAGTAACTCTCCCGCAGCAGTTCGATGCTCACGTGATGCGGCAGTGCCGTGAACTGCAGCTTCTTGTCCTGCTTGGCTGCTTCCCGCACACGCTTCAGCCCGCTTGGCCCACTTTCCCGGCTCGGCGTCCGGTACGGGGTAGGCCCTCGCGTGTTCTCCTTGGTCAGCGGCCTTCCCTCCGCAACCTCCGCCGGCGTTCCCACGCTTTTGTTCGGCTGCTTCGTCGGTACTACGCCGCTGTGCGACTCCCCAAGTGCGTTCATCCCGGCCTCATACTTCATCAGCTTCGCCGGACGGCCCATCGACCACCTGGGCACTCCTGGGGTCTCCCGGTTCGCGCGCATGGAGTTTCTCCGCATGCTTGGGGTCTTCGACTCCGCCGGGTCAACTGCGTGCTCGCATAGCGCTCGCAGACATATTGCCTTCCACACCGTCCGACGGTGTCGGCACCCGGGAACACGCGATCTCGGAGCTCAATACCCAGCCTACGGATACCCCTGTCCAACGCTTCAAGTGCGACGTTGCCGCCGCCCTCACATGGCTCGGGGCCAGGGCGGTTTGCTATTCCTTCCTTGTACGACTCTTTCATTCGCTACTCCATGCCGGTTTATCCCGGCGTTGACCGGACAAGGGCGTCCGCCCTACCAAATGGGTTGCAGCGATGTCGCCGCCAGCATTCCGAAGCAGACTGCGGTGCCAGGCGAACGGCGGCTGCCGGCGCCCGAGAAAATCAACATGGGGAACACCGCGAGAATGTGTCCGTCTGCCCGATGAAATCGCCGTAGACGGGCACGGTCCGGACGATTACCACGCCTACCCGAACCGCTGGCGGCGCCATGGCGCGCGAAGTCGAGGCATCGGCTTTCCCGGCGCAGCCGGTGGAAGAGAGTGTCAGCAACAGGGCTCCGGCACCCTAACAATATGACGCTGGGCTTCGATGGTAAAATTCTCATTGGGATGCTGCCTGTCCCGCCTGGCCGGCCGGGCGGGGTTCTATCGTCCGCGCAATCCCCGCGAGAGCCATGGCCGCCAGTTGCGGAGCCTTGAGTGAGTAAGTAAATCGTCGTTTAAGTGCCAGGATTGGCGACTCGAAATACTGCCAAGACAAACGGGCGAGGATGATGCCCCATAGTATTTCCCTGAAGAGGGTCAAACGAATTGAAAACCGATGCGTGAGCCAAACAAAGTGCAGATACACAGCGCTGTGGATCACTTACATCGCATAGCTATACTTGCCAAAGGCTCTCAACCACGGATGGGCACCGATTGCTCGAACCAAGTTACTCGCGGTCGCGGCCGGCCCCCGAGTTTGCCTTTCAGTGCCGGTGCGGATGCGAATGTGCTCGGGACCCGGGTGTGGGAATCGCGCAGCCGTCGGCCATCGGGCATACCACGTGTTCGAACTGCACGGTGGTGTGGTGGATATGGAACCGTTCCGCCAGCATGCCTTTCAGCCGTTGCAGAACGGCCTCGCTGGCCGATGGCGGCACGTCCTCGATCAGCACGTGGCAGCTCAAGGCGTGGGTGCTCGATCCCAGGCTCCAGATATGCAAATCGTGGACGCTCAATACTCCGTCGATCGAGCAGGCCGCATCGGCCACCTCGGCCAGGTGAATGCCGCGCGGCAGCCCTTCGAGCAGGATATTGAGGGTTTCGCGGATGATATCGAGCGCCGTCCAGACGATCAGTAGCGCGATGGCGATGGAAAGCAGTGGATCGAGCTGCTGCCAGCCGGTGTAGCGGATGGCGATGGCGCCGGCAATGATGGCAATCGAGCCCAGGGCATCGCCCAGCATGTGTACGAACGCGCCGCGAATATTCACGTCGTGGTGCCGGGCCGCGCCCAGCGCCAGCATGATTCCGCCGTTCAACACCAGTCCCAGCGCCGCCACGGCCATCATGATGCCTTCTGCCACCGGCTGCGGATGGCGCAGCCGCAGCACGCTTTCGTACACGATCCAGCCTGACAGCGCCACCAGGGTGAGGGCGTTGACAAAGGCCGAAAGCACGCCACCGCGATGGTAGCCGTAAGTCTTCGACTCGTCGGCGGGTTTGGATTCCAGGTACACGCCGAACCACGCCAGCAGCAGCGCCAGCGCATCGGTGAAGTTGTGCCCCGCGTCGGAAACCAGCGCCAGGGAGTGGGCCCGCACTCCGGCCACGATCTCCACCACCACGAAAGCCACGGTGGCCACCAGCGACCACCGCAAAACAGTGCCAGTTCCACGATGGCTGTGCCCGTGTGAGTGCAACGTCCCTCCAGCTTTTAGTGTAATCCCGGAACCGCCTGTTCGCCCTGGGAGTCAAGGGTTTGCCCGCGGCGGGTCACCCCCGGCACACACTCATGTACATTCGTCGCTATGCAGGCCTGCCCACCCGAGCTCGACCTAAAAAACGCGATAGGGAATTTCCGCTGGCGCCACCAGGAGGCTCATCAGCTCGTCGTCCAGTTTGACCAGGGTCAGCGACGCGCCGGCCATATCGAGCGAGGTGCAATACTCGCCCACGTAGCTGCGGGACACCTCAATGCCCTGCGCCGCCAGCCGCTGGTGCGCGATTCCATAAAGCAGGTAGAGTTCGGAGATCGGCGTCCCACCCAGGCCGTTGATCATCAGCGCCACCCGGTCTCCAGAGGCGAAGGGCAAATCCGGCAAGACCGCCTCCAGCAGCAGCGAGATTACCTCGTTCGCCGTCGCTTGTCTGGCGCGGCGCCGTCCGGGTTCGCCGTGGATTCCGACGCCCACCTCCATTTCGTCATCGGCGATCTGAAACAGCGGCGAGCCCTTGGCGGGCGGCGTGCATGAGCTCAAGGCGATCCCCATGGTGCGGGTAACGCTATTGACCCGCTTGCCCAGCGCGACCAGCGCGTCCAGTTCCGCGCCGGACTCGGCGGCCGCGCCCACGGCTTTCATGACGAAAAAATTCCCGGCCACGCCGCGGCGGCCCATGGTGTGGGTCGAGTCCTTTACGGCCACATCGTCGTCAATGAGGAGGGTTTCGACGCGAATCCCGTCGGACTCGGCCATTTCGCGCGCCATATCGAAAGCCAGCCGGTCGCCGGTATAGTTGTTGACCAGGTGGAGGACGCCTTTCGCCGACCTCAACAGCCTGGTGGTTTCGTAGACGTAGTCGACCGGGGGCGCCGAGAAAACGTCGCCGGGACAGGCGGCGTCCAGCATGCCTTTGCCCACGAGCATGACGTGGGCCGGCTCATGGCCCGAGCCGGAGCCCTGTACGACGGATACTTTCCGGTCGCTGGGCGCGTCGGCTCGCATGATCAGGTTGTACTCGGGCACATAGCGCAGGTCGGCGGGGTTGGCGAGGGCGATTCCTCTCAGCATCTCGGGCACGAACTGCTTGGGGTCATTGACGAATTTTCTCATGAGTATCGATTGCGCCTTTCGATGAACCATAGTCGCGCCAGGCGGCGCTTACGCGGCTCGCAATCACGGCGATCGCAACCGCACCCGGATCCGGAGAGCCGATGCTGCGCTCTCCCGTATAGGCGAGGTCCCGGCCGCCGCGCGTTCGGCCGCTTGGGCGGCGTTGGCCAGGGCTTCGGCCGGGCCCGCCGGCAGGTCCGCTTCCAGTCGGTCGATGGCGGGGACGAGGGCGTCCAGCAGAGTCTTGTCACCCAGCGAAGCGCCGCCGCGCGCCTGAATACCTTCGACGGCGGCGCGCAGCATCGCCACCACATCGGCGCCGGAGAGCGTGGCCTTCGCCCCGGCCGCCGTTCCGGCGCGCAGAAACGCAGTGCCCCAAATAGGGCCGGAGGTGCCACCCACGCGGCTCGCGATCGTCAGGCCGATTTTCTTGAGAAAAGCTCCGGGGCTGGTGCGGTCGAACCCGTCGAAGCCCTCCAGTACCTTTTCGAAACCGCGCGCCAGGGAATAACCGAAATCGCCGTCGCCAACCACCGAATCGAGTTGACAGAAATAAGTCTCGTTGGCGATAGCAGTCTCAGCGATGGTGCGCACAACCAGTTCCACCGCGGCAAGGGAAGAGTGTTCCATACTCAGTTAGCCGAAGCATTCCCGACGGACAGTACGGCTTCCAAAGGAGACATAGCGAGCGCCGGGGCTCACCCTACATTCTATTACCTGTCGGAACGGCAACGCTGCAGATGGAAGTGCTGCTCCCGAGGCGAAGCCCCTATCGGACTGTTGGCCTGCCGACCGCCGAAGATGCCTGAAACCAGCCGGATGCGGGAGTCGTCACAAATTGCAACAGCCCAAAAATAATGGAACTTCGAGACGCATGTCTATTTCTTTAGCCGCGGCGGGGAGCGACGTCCTGTACCGAACGCACGTGAACCCGCCGTGGGTGCGGCTGCTCGATTTGCTTCGGATGAACGTACGCTACCAGCGCTGCCAGGGTGCGGAGCTATTCACCGCCGACGGCCGCCGGATCCTCGATTTTCTCTCGGGGTATTGCGTACATAATGCAGGTCACAATCATCCGGCGATCGTAGCGGCGTTGAAGGAGGAGCTCGACCGGTCCGGTCCGGCCATGCTGCAAAGCCACGTGCCTGAGTTGGCCGGGCAACTGGCGGAACGACTGGCCAGGCTGGCCGGAGGTGCCGCGCCGCGAGTCTTCTTCACCAGTTCGGGCAGCGAGGGCGTGGAAACCGCCATCAAGTTCGCGCGAGCCCACACCGGCCGCGCTGGGCTTCTTTATGCCGAGCACGCTTTCCATGGCCTGACCTGCGGCTCACTTTCTTTGATGAGCGATGGCTTCTGGCACCAAGGCTTCGGCCCGCTGCTGCCGGAGACGCAATCCATTCCCTTCGCCGATACCGACGCCCTGGAGCGGCAGCTCTCTAGCCGCAGGTTCGCGGCGTTTTTCGTCGAGCCGATCCAGGCCGAGGCCGGCATCCGCCTGCCCGGTGAAATCTATTTGCGGGCGGCCCGCGAGCTGACCCGCCGATACGGAACCCTGTTGGTGCTGGATGAGGTGCAGACCGGAATGTTCCGCACGGGCCGCTTCCTGGCGGCTCAGCGCTACGGCGTGGAAGCCGATATGGTAATCCCGGCCAAGGCGCTTTCGGGCGGCCTGGTGCCGGTGGGGGCGGTGCTGATGACCGAAGCCGTTTCGGATTCCGTCTTCACCAGCCTCAAAAGGGCTATCGTCCACGCGTCGACATACGGCGAAAACTCGCTGGCCATGCGTGCCGGGCTGGCCACACTGGATGTGCTGGAGCGTCAATCGCTGGGGGCGCGCGCCATCGAGCTCGGCTCGGAATTGCGCCGCCGGCTTACGGCCGCGCTCTCCGGCTACGAAATGGTGGCTGACGTGCGAGGCGAAGGCATGCTTTCCGGAATTGAGTTTCGGGCTCCGCGCCAGCTGTCGCTGCGGGTGGGGTTTGAGGCCTTCCGCAAAATCCATCCCGGCATGTTCGGACAAGTGCTGGTGATGCGCCTTTTCCGCGATAAGAACATCCTCACCCAGATTTGCGGCAACAATTTCCTGGTACTGAAAGTGGCTCCGCCATTGGTGGCCAGCCTGGAGCAGGTCGAGGAATTTGTCGACGCCATCCGTGACGTGGTCGACGCGGCGCACAATTCCGCCGCCTTCTGGAGCGAGGCGCTGGGCCTGGCGCGAAGGGCGGCCGGCATCTGACGGTCTTCATGGAACCTCCGCCCATGAGTATGACCGCGATCCCCTTTACCGGGAACACGCACGAATGACGAACCGAAAAGGAGCGAGATGACGCCGGTATCGGCAACAGACCTATTCGTTGTCGGCGGCGGTCCGGCCGGACTGGCAACCGCACTGGCTGCGCGGCGGCTGGGACTCGACGTTACCGTTGCCGATTGCAGCCAACCGCCGTTGGATAAGGCTTGCGGCGAAGGCATCATGCCGGACGGCG
Source organism: Bryobacteraceae bacterium (assembly GCA_049509915.1). Classification (GTDB taxonomy): domain Bacteria; phylum Acidobacteriota; class Terriglobia; order Bryobacterales; family Bryobacteraceae; genus JBEKYD01. Next base: position 16,405 of record JBEKZL010000201.1, read on the forward strand.
TGCGCGCGGCGCGCTCGCTCGGACTCGAGCTCGAAGACGCCGGGCCGCGGCCGTTCGCCGGCATCCGGTTCGCCGAGGGCACCGAATCGGCGGAGGCCCGTTTCCCCACTGGCCGCGGCTTCGGGCTGCGCCGCACCGTCCTGCACCAGTTTCTCGTCGACCATGCGCACCAGGCCGGCGTGCGCCTGCTGTGGGGCGCGCGCGTAACCTCTCTGGTAAACGCGGGCGTGTGGGTAGACGACCGGCTGGTGCGGGCGCGCTGGATCGCCGGCGCCGACGGAGGCAACTCGGCCGTGCGGCGCTGGGCCGGCCTCGAT
>JBEKZL010000202.1:0-15418 GCA_049509915.1 Bryobacteraceae bacterium
TCCAGAAACAGCACGCCGGCCAGGCCGATGCGCGCCCGGTCCGGCACCGGCGTCTCCAGGTTGCGATCGCGCTTCTCGCCTTCCACCACCTCGATCGAGGAGGGCACCGGCTGGCCGTCGATGGTGGTTCCCAGCCGGCTCAGGTCCTTCAAAAAGAAGCGCCCGCTTTCGGGATCGCGCCGCAGGCGCAGGTGCTCGCGGGAAACGTCGGGCAGGGTATCCAGCTTCAGGTCGGTCCAATAGTCGCGTCCGCCGCGGCCCACCACGATCTCGTTCTTGGTAATCGAAAACGTCTTGCGGCCTCCATTATCCTCGTACTCGACGGTTGCGAATGCACCGGCTTCGGCCGCAGCTACGGCTACCGTCGGCTGCAGGCTGGTGCGCGCCGTACTTTCCAGACGGCGCGTCGAGATCCGCTTGGTCATGCTTCCGGCGCCGAACTCGGTTTTGGCGGGTAAGGCCAGCTCGGAATTCACTACGATGTCGCCCGGTGCGACGTCGTCGTCGGTGTTTTCGTGAATCCCGATCTGCCAGCCCCCTTCCGGAGCGCTCACCTTGGGTAGGTCGCGGCGGGCGATTTTCAACCGCTCGCCAAGCGAGGCGCGGTTGAGCGATTCCAGCTCGGCGTCGAGCGCGCGGCGGGCTTCCTCCACGATGCGGGGCGCGATGCCGCGCAGCCGCTCCAGATCGTCGGGATAGAGATAGACCTGGTAAATGGACGGCGGCAGAGTGGAGTACTGCAGGGGTTCGAGGCCCTCGCGCATGTTGCGCACGATCTCCAGAATGATCTCGCGCGCCGTCGCCGCCGACCGGGAAGGGCGTTCCATAGGTACCTAGTTCAGTTTAACAGCGGGGTGAGCTCGGTTTGCCGTACCGGGCGGTTCGAATCTACCGAAACGGGCTCCCCTTGAGAGCATAGTCGAGCACTTCCCGCCGAACATGGAATTCGCTCATGGCCCGATTGCCCCCCGCATTGCCCGCAATAGTGGCACGCAGCGCGGCCGTTGATGGAGCGAGTCAGCATGGCCAGGCGCGACGGAATGCAGGGATGCCCAGCTTCCGGCACGACTCTTGGATCAGTAGGATCGTCCCACGCCAACCCTGACATGCGCTAGACTCTGACGCTATGGATCAACCATCCCGCGGGACGACGCGGCGGCAGGCACTGGCGGCGAGTGCAGCCCTGGCCGCCGCTCCGTTTGTGAACCGTTCCCGCTATCGTCTCTTTGGTCAATTGGCCGAATATTCCGCCCGCGCCGTCAAGTTGGTCCGCGATTCGCTGGTCATCGATATGCTCGACCAGTTTCTCTATCGCAAGGATCGGCAGTCCACCCTGCGTGCCTGGCTGACGAAGCCGGGCGCCTTCACTGAAGCCGACTTCGCGCGTTTCCGCGAATCCGGCATCAACGCCATCAATTTCGGCGAGCGCGTGGATAATTACGAAGAGGGCATTCGGCTTTTCGCCGATTGGAACGGATTTATCGCCGCCTATCCGGATTGGCTGATGCGCATCGGCCGCGGAGCCGATTTTCAGAGGGCCAAATCCTCCGGACGCTACGGCATCCTCTTCGGGCTGCAGGACGCCGTTCAATTTCGCCGCGCGGAAGACGTCGACACCTTCTACGGGCTGGGACAGCGGGTTTCGCAGTTGACCTACAACTTTCGCAACCTGGTCGGCAACGGCGCATTCGAGCCGCACGACGACGGCATCAGCGAGTTCGGAGCTCGCATCGTGGCGCGCATGAACCAGTTGGGGATGGCGGTGGATTGCGGGCATGCCGGCGACCGCACGATGCTCGACGCCTTCTCGATTTCGAAACGCCCGGTCATCGTTTCGCACGGCAATTGCCGCGCCCTGAACCCCGGCCATCCGCGCTGCCTCACCGACGAGGCCATCCGGGCCCTGGCCAAACAGGGCGGCGTGATGGGCATCAACTTCATCAGCTTCATGGTGAAGGACCACGAGCCCACCACGGTGGACGATGTCATCGACCACTTCGACTACGTGGCGCGCCTGGTGGGCGTGGAACACGTAGGCGTGGGCAGCGACATGGGCATCGAGAGCAACGATTGGGGCGACCCCAAGGTGCTCACACAAATGCTGACCTCCGCCGACAAGCGCTACCGCGTCCATCATCGCGAAGCCGTCGCGCACCTTGACCATCCCAAGCGCACCTACGACCTGACCGAGGCCCTGATCCGCCGCCAGTACACCGACGAACACATCCGCTTGATCCTGGGTGAAAACTGGCGCAGAGTGCTGACGGATGTTTGGGGCGGCTAGGAGCCGCTTTGCCGTGGGGCAGACCTAGGCAGACACCGGCGCTAATGAATGTCTATCTTGAGCAGGGCGTCCGAGTGTTCGTGCCGCCAGTCCCGGTATGATTGCTGATCGTTGACTCTGAGCTTGGCGAAGTCGCGATTCTTGCGATGGTTCTGTGTCACGTACACGCGGTACGCCTGATCTTCATGACTGTCCCACCGATGATCGTCATTGTGCTTCTTGTCGTGGTAAGTGCGAGCGGATTCGGCTCGCAAGGTTATTGGAGCTACTGCGATTCGGGGCTACAAGGGCGGCGCACAGCAAGGCCGCATTCCAGAAACGGGGCATTGGTTGTCTCCTGGCCGTCGATGAGTGCAATCGTCGCGCCAACCCTCGATACGATGAATACAGAGGCGTGTGCACCCGCGCAGCGTGCAGAAACTGCATTGGGAGGTGCGAGGGTTGCCGCGGACGCGGGAGGAGCGCGGCCGAAGTTCAAGCTCCCGCGGCGCGACGGGTTAGAGCGTCTCGATTCGCAACCCGGGCGCACGAACCACGCGCATCCCAGACCCAGCGGGCGCAAGCCCATTCACGTTCCCATATCTCCCAGTGTCCCTCCCATCGTTCCCATGCGAACTTAGCCGCCATCTTGGACCCGGTGTCCGTAGCGGGGGGGGGCGGCGGACATCGGGACGGATCTTCGAGCGTCGGGGTGAGCGCGTTTCTGAGCATCGCTTCCGCCCGAAGCCAATGTTCCAAATCCGATCCAATGGGACAACCGCTATCCAGCCACAATTGATACGCAACCGTGGCGATTTCGTTTTCAGTCGGGCTCACAATTCCGGCAGTTTTCGCGGGCCCACCGGCGGTGCTCATTTCACGCACCATCTTGAGTGCTTGGCCTGCCATGGTCGCTCTCCTTCTTCGCGCGCGCTGAGCCGCAAATGGATGGGTCCATCCAATCGAGCACGCGGGAGTCAGAGGCCCGCCGGGACCGTTATGGATCCAGCCTATAATACGAACTCAGAGCAACATTGAGGCCTTAGTGCATTCAGCCTCACACTGTAGGCAATCTGGGGTGTGGTTCAGCACGGATAGCAGAGAACCTGCATTCCACAACTAGAAGCCCAGATACGAGGTCACAGCGACCTGCGGTACTAGATATATTGTGTAGCGGCTCCGGGCATCTGTCAATGGGGGGCGAATCGGCAATGTCGAACCCGCGAATTAGTGGCGGCACTGAGGGATTTCGGCTGTCACGGGCCGGCTCGATCCATCTCCGTCGACGTGATCCGCCATATTTCCCCCACCAAATTCGATTTCCCGGCCGCGCCGTGCGATCGAGTGTTTCTTGAAATCCGCGCTGTTGGCGGGATAGTCAGTGCGGTATTGCGCGCCTCGGCTTTCGAGGCGCGCCAGCGCCGCCCGCGCGATCAGCCACACCACCTCCCGGAGGTTGCGGGCGGCCAACGCATCCGGGCCGGGCGCGTTGCCGGCCGCATCCTGTTCCAACCTGCCGCACGCCGCCGCCAGTTCGGCGCCGTGGCGTACGATGCCGCAATTGTCCCAGGCCAGCCGGCGAATCTCGCCCGCCGTCGCGGCCGGTGTCGCGCCGGCGGGCGGGCCTCCGGACCGCAACGCCTTCCCGGGTACCGACTCCCGCATGGCGCGCCCCGCTCGCGCGCCGAACACTACCGCTTCCAGCAGCGAATTGCTGGCCAGCCGGTTGGCGCCGTGCACGCCGCTGGACGCCACTTCTCCGGCAGCGAAAAGGCGCGCGATGGTGGTTCGCCCGTCCAGGTCCGTGCGCACGCCGCCCATGGCGTAGTGCGCCGCCGGCGCAACCGGAGCGGCCTGGCGCCCAAGGTCTACGCCGTAATCGAGGCAGGTCCGGTAAATGCGAGGGAAACGCTCGCGTACGAACGCTTCGCCGCGGCCGGTGAGGTCGAGGAACACCGAGCCGGCTCCGCTCCGCTTCATTTCCGCCACAATGGCTCGCGCCACCACGTCGCGGGGCGCCAGCTCCGCCATCGGATGATAGCGCTCCATGAACCGCTCGCCGGCCGCGTTGCGGAGCGTGGCGCCCTCGCCGCGCAACGCTTCTGACAGCAGAAAGCGCGGGGTGCCTTCGAGCGCCAGCGCGGTGGGATGAAATTGCACGAATTCGATATCGGCGATCTCGGCCCCGGCACGGTACGCCATGGCCACGCCATCGCCGGTAGCCACGGCCGGATTAGTGGTATTGCCGAATGCCTGGCCCAGGCCGCCGGTCGCGAGCAGCACCGCGCCCGCATGGATCGGTTCGGCCCCGGCTGCACCGTGCCCGTACACCAGCGCGCCCCGCGCCTCCTCCCCGTCCAGCAGCAGATCCGCCACTGCGGCGAAAGCCCGGAATTCCACGCTGGGCAGCGAGGCGGCTTTCCGGTACAGCACGCGGGCGATCTCCCGGCCGGTGGAATCGCCATGCGCGTGCAGAATGCGATTGCGGCTGTGAGCGCCCTCGCGAGCAAACGCCAGGTGGGTTCCTTCGCGGTCGAATTCCGCACCCCAGCCGATCAACTGCTCAATCGCCGCCGGCCCGTCCTCCACCAGCGCATGCACGGCTTCCCGCTCGCAAAGCCCGTCGCCGGCATAGACGGTGTCGCTTTCGTGCAGCCCGATTTCGTCGTCGTCGGCTAGAGCCGCCGCAATGCCGCCCTGCGCGTATTCGGAAGCCGACTCGTGCAGGCTCTCCTTGGCTACCACCAGAACGCGCCCGGCTGGAGCCAGCTCGATCGCCGCCCGCAGCCCCGCCACGCCCGCGCCTATCACCAGGAAATCGGGTCCCATCCACTGCGATCATAACAAGCGCCGCCAAGCGCCATCGCACGGCCGGCGCACCCCGGTCTTGCGCGCGCCACCCCGTTCGCTCATGACTGTTTGACGAGCCGGCCGATCGGGAACGTGTAGCGCCGACGACCGGATTTGAGTGGTCAACCAGGCTGACCGCCGGAATGAGGCGGAGGAGCGGTCGAATTCGGAGCGGGTTTTCCGTCCACCGTGTTTGGCTCCATCAGTTCGATGCGGGTCCCGTCGGGATCGTACAGGTTAATCTGGCGTTTGCGGTTGATGCCGATCTTGATCGCGATTTCGCGGTCGTAGCCGGCTTTCGGCGCGCGGCGCTTCAGTTCCGCCAGGGCCTCCTCGGCGTTGGGCACCATCAGGGAGGCATGGTGCGCGGTGCCGCGCGCGTCAGGCGCCGGCAGTTTGCCATACAGCATCAGCTCCAGGTAGTCCTGCCCCTCGGCGGGCCTCAGGTTGACCCAACTCAGCACGTTCGGCGTGCTGCTGCCCCGCCAGAATTCCCGAAAGCCGAGAATGCCGCCATAAAACTCCATCGACCGGTCCAGGTTTCCCGCCAGCACGCCCACGTGCAGGATGCGGTCCGAAATGCGCGTCGCCGGCATGAACTTGCCCGCTTCCCGCGAAGTCCAGCTATCCGGCTGGTATTCCACCATCTCCACGAGGTGGCCGTCCGGGTCCTTGACGTTGAAATTCTTATTGCCGGTTTGTCCCTTGCCGACCGAGCCCTTATCCCCCACGACGGCCACTCCCCTCGACTTCAGGTAGCTATACAGCCGGTCGGCGCTGTCGGTGTAGAAGGAAATGTGATTGAGTTGGCCTTCGCCGCGATCCGCCTCGGTGAAGATTTCGAAATACTGGCGATCGTTCACCTTCACGAAGGCAATCCGCACGCCGCCTGCCTTGTCGGGCAGGGTGAACGGCTCGGCAAACCCCAGAAAGTCTTCATAGAACCGCCGGGTCTTTGCCAGATCCTTGACGTAAATCGCCATGTGGGCGATCCCCAGAATCTGTGGCCGCTCCGCCGCGCCCGGGGTTGGGGTCTGTGCCCCTGCCACCGCCCCGAAGATGGCCGGCACGATCAGGATGCCGGCAGAGGCTTTGAACAAACTCGTCATAAGTGTTTGGCCCTCGCTACCCGCCATCATCAGACTACACTGAATGTCTATGCTGGTGCTGGCCTCTCAGTCCCCGCGGCGCAGCGAGATTTTGCGTCAGGCGGGGATCCCCTTTATGGTTCGAGCGGCGCAAGTGGACGAAACCGCGCTGGCGGGCGAGACCGCGGAGCGGTACGTCGCCCGGCTGGCGGAAGCCAAGGCGCGCGCGGTCCCGGCCGCGGCCGGGGAGATCGTGCTCGGCGCCGACACTACCGTGGCCATCGACCACCATCTTCTCGGCAAACCCGAAGACCGGGCCGATGCGCGCCGCATGCTGGCGCTGCTTTCCGGACGCCGGCACGAAGTCCTGACCGGCGTGTGCCTGCGCCGCGGCGAGGTCCTCACCACCGCGGTGGAATCGACTGGCGTGTGGTTCGCCCCGCTCACCGCGCTCGAAATCGCCGACTACGCCGCCAGCGGCGAACCCATGGATAAGGCCGGTGCGTACGCGATCCAGGGCCTGGCCTCCAAATTCATCGAGCGCATCGAAGGCTGCTATTACAATGTCGTCGGCCTGCCCGTGGCGCTGGTGTATCGCCTGCTGCGAACTGGTCAGATGACCACTTCCGATGTGTTACCGTAGAGTTATGGAACACCGGACCGTGAGCGTGACCGAGTTCAAGGCCAAGTGCCTTGCCCTGCTCGACGAGATCGGCGAACGCGGCGGCTCCATCACGATCACCAAACGGGGCAAGCCGCTCGCAACCGTGAAGCCCGCCCATCGCGCGGCATGGAAAAATCCGGCGGGCTTATGGGCTGGGAAGGTGACCATAGATGACGACCTTCTCATGGCGGATATGTCGGACCTTTGGGAATGTGTGAATCCGCCGCGCGGAGCGGGACGTTGAGTCCCCGGTTCCTCCTGGACACGCACATTATCGTTCGATGGCTTAACACTCCTAAGAAACTTTCGCGAGAGCAAACGCGAGTCCTGAGCGACGCAGTGCGCCGAAGCGAGCCTCTCGGAGTCAGCGCAATGACCCTGCTTGAGATCGCTCTCTTATTCGGCAGCGGCGCCGCTCGCAGCGACGTACGCGCAGGCGAGCTTCTCGGCGATCTGGAATCGAACCCTGCTATTGAGATCGTCCCATTCACGTTGGACGTGGCCGCGGAGGTGGCTGTGCTGGGGCCATCCCTGCGCGATCCCGGTGACCGGGCGATTGTGGCGACGGCCCGCGTTCGCAGGCTTCACCTCCTGACTTCCGACCAGCGCATCATCGAATCGGGCCTCGTCCCGGTGGTTTCCTAATCGTACCAATCGGCGGCAACCGGGAACGGATCCGCGTGATCGAGGGCTGTTACCCCAGGGCGGCTTTCACCCTGGCCGGGGTCATGGGCATTTGGAACACACGGGCTCCGGTGGCATCGAAGATGGCGTTGGCAATGGCCGCACCCATGGCGATGATGGGCGGTTCGCCGCCGCCAAGGGCAGGCGATCCTGGATTCTCGACCAGCACAATTTGGATTTTGGGCAGCCAGGAGAAGCGGGCGATGGGGTAGCTGTCGAAGTTGCGCGTGAGCACGTCTCCGCCGCGGAACGCCGCCTCTTCGGATAGCGCGGAGCTCATCCCCATCATGACTGCGCCCTCGGCCTGTTGGCGCATTCCGTCGGGGTTGACGACCTGGCCGACGTCGAGCGCCATCACCACGCGCTTCACCTCGACGGCGCCGGTGCCGCGGTTGACGGCGACCTCGGCCATGGTGGCGTTGCACACATTCGAATACATGCCACACGCCATGCCGGCACCGCGTTTGGTGGGCGCGCGACCGGCCTTCCAGCCGAACTGGCGGGCGGCGGACTCGACCACGCGGCGCATCCTCGGATGGGTCAGGTTTTGGAGACGAAATTCGAGCGGATCCATGGCGGCGGCGGCCGCCAAAAGGTCGATGTGCGATTCCCGCGCAAAGGTATTGCTGTTCACCGAAGGCGCACGCCACGCGCCGACGGCGAATGGATTCATGCCGGGAGGGTTGCCGCCCATCCACCCACCCGCCGAGGTCACGCGCACGTTGGGAATGTCGTAGAAGGGATTGCCTTCGCGATCCCCGGCGCCGACGATCCGGCTATCCCAGAGAACGATCTTGGCGCCGTCCACGCCGGCCCGGATCTGCATCACCGCGGCCGGGCGGAAGCGGTCGAAGAAGAACTCTTCGCGGCGGCTGTAGACCACCTGGACGGGCTTGCCCGCGGCCTTCGAAAGACGGGCCGCTTCCACCGCCTGATCGGCTTCGGTCTTGCCGCCGAACCCGCCGCCGATGTAGCGGGAGACGATCCGGACATTGGCGGGGGACAACCCCAGCGCCGACGCTACCGCGTTTTTGACCTGGAAGGGAGCTTGCGAGCTGGCCCACACGGTGGCCTTATCGCCCTGGACCTGCGCCGTGGCGGAGTGGGTTTCGATGGGAGCGTGGGCTACGTAACTATTGAAATATGTTTTTTCGACAATCGCGGCGCGCCGCTCGCCCTCCGCCAGATCGCCGCTCTGTTTCACTACCGTCGGGGGCGGCGCGTTCTTCTGAATGTGTTCGAAAATAGTTCGATCGTCGGGGCCGGCGGGCGGGTACTCGAATTCGGCTTTGATCCGGCCGAGGGCGTCGCGGGCGACGTCGGGCCGCTCGTGCAGCACGGCGACCATGCCGGCATCTTTGACGATTTGGACGTCGGCGATCTTTTCGGCCGCGGAGGTATCCACCGATTTCAGCCTGGCGCCGTGCAGGGGCGGGCGCAGGATGGAAGCGTGGACCATGCCCGGCAACACTAGATCGGCGGCATATTTCGCCTGGCCGGTGACTTTGTCGGGGCCATCCTTGCGGGGCTGCGAAAAACCAATCAGGTGGAACCCGGCGGCTTTCACCGGTACATTCTCGAGAGGCCGCTCGATGCGTTTTCCTTCCAGCAACCGGCCATAAGCGACGGCGTTGGACGGCTGGCCCGACTCGCTGACGACGCCGGCCTGCACGCGCAGCCGGTCGACCGGTACCTTCAGGTGTTCCGCCGCCATTTCGAGCAATACGGCTTTGGCCTCCGCCCCGGCCCTGCGGACAGCCGGCCAGAGCAGCGGCGTGGACATTGATCCAAATGTTCCCATATCGTACGGGCAAAGGCCGGTATCACCCAGGACCACGTCTACCGCGTCGAAAGCTACATCCAGTTCCTCGGCAAGCGCCTGGGCCATCTCCGTCATCACACCCTGGCCCAGTTCCACCTTGCCCACCAGGCACGTCACCCGGCCGTCGGGCGCGATCTTCAGATAGGCATTGAGATCCACGGGAGCGGCCTGGCGCACGGGCAGCCGCGCCGGCTCCTGGGCCTCCGCATGGAAGAAAACGAACAGGCCCGCTCCGGCGGCTCCGAGCAGGCCGCGGCGCGTCATGCCGCTGGTTGCGATTTCAGCTTGTGCCATTACGAACCTGCCTTGGCCGTGGTGGCGGCTTCCTGAATGGCGTCCAGAATCCGAAGGTGCGCGCCGCAACGGCAGAGGTTGTCCTCCATATGCTCGGCAATCTGCTGGCGCGTGGGATGCGGCGTTTTCAGAAGCAGGGCGTACGCGTTCAGGATCATTCCCGGCGTGCAGTATCCGCACTGGAAAGCGTGGCGATCGAGGAAAGCCCGCTGCACGGCGTGGAGTCGGTTCTGGCCCACGCCTTCGATGGTCAAGACGCTTTTGCCGGCCACGGCACTGAGGGGCGTCACGCAGCTCCGCACGGCCTCGTTTTCCACGATCACGGTACAGGCCCCGCATAGCCCCTCGCCGCAGCCGAACTTGGTGCCGGTGAGGGCGAGATCGCTGCGCAGGACCCACAGCAACATGCGCTCGTCGTCGGCCTTGACGGCCACCGGCCGGCCATTCAGCGTGAATGAAACGGTCCGCTCCATAAATGCCTCTCCACGCCGACTATAACAGATAACTGGAGCTGTTAGTCCGCTCCGTTGCCAGTTGGGCCGGTAGCTGAATCCCCGGATGGCGCTCCGCTCAGCCTCCGTAGACCACATCCGTAGACCACATCGTCCCGCTCCAGGCGATCGGCGGCGACAACGACCGCCAGGCCGGCCAGGACGGCGGTAGCGAATCCGAGGAAAAGCATCCGCAACGGATCCAGTTCGCCGCCTCGCATAGCCGCTTCCAGTTGCAATTGCTGGCCGGCCACCGGCAGCAACCTCAACCATCCCTGGCCGGCCGCCGGAGAAAAGACCAGGAACATCCCGAGCCCCATCGGTACGAAAACCAGCATCGAGAGGTAGGTATGTGCCTCTTTGACAGTGCGGCACAGGGTGGAGATCCATCGCTCCAGGGCGGCGGCCAACAGCGAGAGCGGAAGCATGCACACAGCCAACGCGGGCGACGGAAAACGGTGGAACAGCAGGGCGAAGCCGACCACGTTGAGCCATAGTCCGGCGGCTGAAAACGCAGCCACGGCCAGCCACTTGCCCAACAGCAGATCCAGGCGGCTCACGGGATGCATCAGCAGAGGCACCAGGGAGCGCCGTTCGCGCTCGCCGGCAACCGAATCCATGGCCACGTTCATTCCACCCACGAAGGCCGCCACCATGGTGAAGATGGACATCATGGCAATCGGCACCGGCCGGCTGTCGCGAACCGCGAGCGAAACCAGCCAGACCACGCCGGGCCCCATCAGGCAGTACAGCGCGGCGGAAAGCAAACTCCGGCGGTCGCGCCAGTTGTCGGTTGCCTCCTTGCCGGCGACGATGAGAATCCGGTTCAGCATGACGGCATCTCCGCGGCGGCCGTGAAAGCCATGAAGGCATCTTCCAGGGTGGCCACGCCGGCCCGACCGCAAAGCTCATCCGTGGCGCCGGCGGCCACCACGCGGCCGTGCGCCAGAATCAAGATACGGTCGCACAATTCCCGCACCTGGTCGAGCACATGGCTGGAGAAGACAATGCACGCGCCGGCGTCGCGCATTCGCCGCAGAAGGGGGCGCAGGGAACGCACCGAAGGCACGTCCAGCCCGTTGGTGGGTTCATCCAGCACGAGGTTCCGCGGAGCATGAATCAGGGCGCGCCCCAGGGCCGTCTTCATCCTCTCACCCTGCGAGAAGCCGAGAGTGGGACGATCGGCGACCGGCAGCATTCCGAGGAAGGCGATCACTTCTTCGACCCGCTCGCCAAGGCGCCGGCGGGGAATCCCGTGCAGGCGTCCGGAAAAGGCGAGAGTCTCACGCGGGGTGAGGCGCGAGTACAGCCCCGCGTGGTCGAGCAGGCCGCCAACGCGCCGCTGTAACGCGAGCGGATCGTCAGCGGGGGAAATGCCATCGAGACGCACCTCGCCGCCGCCGGGTTTCAGCACTCCGCAGATGGTGCGGAGGGTAGTGGACTTGCCGGCACCGTTGGCGCCCACAGGGCCGGTAATTGCGCCGTCGGGCGCCTGGAACGAAACGTCCCGGAGCGCGGCAACGGCGCCGAATTGCTTTTGCAGGTGGTGAACTTCGATCATGGTGACGGTATAGTCCGCCGGCGGGGGAATTGCTTACAAGGATTGGCGAAGATGGTGGGGCAGATCCGCGTCGCCGTGCAGACGCGCGCCGTAGCAGGCGAACGTAATGAAATGCCTCAGACACCGCTCCCTTGCGGTCGCGGCCCGGTATCCACGATCTTGGGCAGGGTTGGCCGCCCCACCTGGGAAGAATACATTAGTGAACTTCACCGGCGGGTTTGGCGAAGCGGCCGTCACTGATAGGTACGTTGCTTTGCACTTCTTTGATTTGGATGGTGAAGCGGCCGTTGGGGCGGGACAAGGTCCAGCGGAAGGGGATCTTCACGCCGTCCGCTTCGCGGTAGTCGGCAAAGTCGATCTGGGTGGGCATGCGGCCAACGGGAGTTTGGGCGTAGCGGACTTCGCGCACCAGCAAGCCGGAGTTGCGGTCGAAGGAGAGACGCACGGGAGGATGACCCTCGGCGGTTGCCTGGAGGGTTTCGCACTCCACGCCATCGATGGTTTCGAGGCGCGGAGGGCGGATCTGGGGAAAGATTTCTTTCAGTTTGAGGCCGAGGTAGAACTCCGCGTCCAGGCTCGATGCCCACGATTCCGCGGGGGACATGTCGCGCGCCGGGCGGCCGGTGTTGCCCATCCAGCCGGCCACGCCATCGAAGGCGGTGAAACTCTCGCCGCCGCCCATGTGGGAGACGGTAATGCGCTTGTTGGGAGCCTGGGTGAAAACCTCGATGGGGCTTTCGCCGCCATTGGCCAGAATCCCGCCCTTTTCGACGCGGCTCGAGATTTTGCGGAGGGCGCCGGGTCCACCGAGGGCGGTCACGTACTTTTCGACGATCTCATCGGCGCTGGGGCCCTGGACGGCAGGGGCCGGCGGCATAGGTTTCGGCGCAGCGGCGTCAGATTCGAGTACCGGCGGGACACTGGCCGGGTGCGCCAGGCCGTGGTGGCAGGAATAGCAGGTCACTTCCTGGCGGCCGTTGAAGCTGTTCTTGTTGATCATAGTCATCATGGCCATCATGTCGCGGGCGGTTTTCTTGGCCGGCTTGTCATCGGCGTCCATCTTGCCCTGGACGTGGCAAAAACTGCATTCGACGCCCAGCGAGACGGCTATGAACTGCATGGCCGGGACGAGCTGATCGGCGGGTGTGCCCTTGAGCTGGGTGATGTTCTTGTAGACCTCTTCGGCGGGTTTCGGGTCGGCGGCGTGGGCCGGCGAGATAGCTGCCAGTAACAGGGCGGCAGGCAGGGTCAAACGATAGTCCAGGCGTCGAAAATGCAGCGGCATGAAATCCCCTTGTCTTAGGGATTGTATACGATTTGGGGGAAGGATTCAGCGCGCAACGCGAGGCGGCCGCTATACCCCGGGCGGCCTTTTCTGGTGCCAGTCGGTGCGGGTCTGAAACTCGTTGCCGATGGCCAGGAGGGTGTTCTCCGAGAATGGCGCGCCCACCACTTGCAGGGCCACGGGAAGACCGCCCGCGAAGCCGCAGGGCAGCACCAGAGCAGGGAGTCCCGCCAGGTTGCCGGCTGGGACGATACCGCTCATGCCGGGCTGCGGCGCGGCGGAGACGGCGCTGGCGCGGCCGGAGAGCGGCTGATCGACGTTGGGGGCGGGGGCGGAGCGTCCAGGCGCCAACAGCGCATCCACCCGGCCGAACAAATGCCCCATTTCGGTCTGGATGAGGCGGCGAACACGCATGGCCCCCAGATAGTCTTTGGCAGATGTATCGAGGCTGGCCTTGAGGCCGGCGATCTGAGATGGATCGGCCAACTGGTCCACCTGGCCGCTGGTAATGAGAGGTTCGAAGATGGCACCCTGTTCGGCGGCAAGGATTATGGAAAGGGTGGGGCCGTAAGGAAAATCGGGCAGCGACGTTTCCTGGAGTTGCGCGCCGGCGTCTTTCAGGACCTGAATGGCGGCGGCGAAAGGTTCGCGCGCGGCGGGGTCGGCACGGTCGGTGAAATCGGCCGGGGAGTAACCGATCTTCAGCTCCTTCACAGGCCTGGCATATTCGGGCGTGTAATAGAACGATTTGCCGGCCGAGCCGGGGTCCTTGCCGTCCTTGCCGGCGATGGCTTCCAGAATCAAGCCGCAATCCTCGGCGCTGCGGGCAAAGGGGCCGAGCTTATCGAGGGTCCAGGAAAGCGCCATGGCACCGTGGCGGCTCACCAGGCCGTAGGTGGGCCGGAGGGCGGTGACGCCGCAGAAAGAAGCGGGAGTGACGATGGAGCCGGAGGTTTCCGAGCCGAGAGCGAACGGCACCAATCCCGCCGCCACGGCCGCCGCCGAACCGCTGGAGGACCCGCCCGACCAGCGCGTCGGTATCCCCCGCCGCCGGCCAGTTCCACCATGGAAAGCTTGCCGGCCAGAATGGCGCCCACCCCAGCGAGTTTGTCGACCACCGTGGCGTTGAAGTCGAAGACCTGGCCGGCGTAAGGTTTGGCGCCCCAGGTGGTGGGCTGCCCGGCGTAGCTCAGCAGGTCCTTGACGGCGTAAGGAACGCCTTGCAGAGGGCCGCGCAGACGCCCGCGTTTGAGGTCGGCATCGACAGTTTTGGCCTGGCGAATGGATTCCTGGACGAGGGGCAGCGCCAGCGCGTTGTAGCGCGGTCCTAACTGTTGGAGGCGCAAAGCAAAGGCGCGGGCGAGCTCTTCGGCGGAAAACTCCTTAGCCAACAGGCGCCGATTGAGCTGCTTGATGGTGCAGAAGAAAACGTCCTGGTCGGGCGATGCCATGGCGCGTCAGGCCTTGAACTGGAAGGCCGGTTCGGTGGCCATGGCGAGCTTGACTTTGGCCAGGACGCCGGCGTTGTTGCGGATCCGTTCGCGCGCGAGGCGCAACTCTTCGGCCGGATCGGCCGTGGATTCGGCGGTAGACGAAGCGGGTGGTTGGGCCGGCAGGACCGAACCCAGGACGGCCGGGGCCAAAGCCGCCGCCAATTTCCGGCGGTTGAATTTCGCGCTCATTTGGGCTCCAGTGCCTCCATGGCGGCTTTCAGCATGGCCTGGCGGGGCGCCGCTTCGCCGGTCCACAGCTCGAACTGGCGCACCGCCTGCTCCACGAACATCTCCACGCCGGGTATCACCGCCTTACCCTGTTCGCGCGCATGCTTCACCAGGACCGTCTCCATAGGATTGTAGACCATATCGAAGACCACTTCGCCGGGGATGGCGCCGTCGAAGAAACATTCGTCCACTTTCGGGAACATGCCAAGCGGCGTGGCATGCACCACCACGTCGAACTTGCGGCCGTTCAACTGGTCGCGCAGCAACGGCTCGGCGCTGCAGACCTTGGCCAGGGCGCGCACCCGGTCGGGGTTGCGTCCGGTGATGGCCAACTTGGCGCCGGCATCGGACAGCGCAAAGGCCGCACCGCGCGCCGCGCCGCCGTTACCCACCACCAGCACGGAAGAATTGGGCAGGCGCAGTATGCGCGCCAGGGGAAGCGTGACGCCGGCTACGTCGGTGTTGGCGCCACGCCACTTGCCGGCCTTGCGCCATACCGTGTTGACCGCGCCGATGCGTTTCGCCAGCGGGTCGACCGCGTCCAGGTAGCGGATGATCTTCTGCTTGTGCGGAATGGTGACGCTGAAACCGGCCAAAGGCAGTTTGGAGGCCAGCGAAAAGAAGTCTCTCAGATAGGCGGGCGTGACTAGAAACGGGAGGTAGACGGCGTCGATGCGGCGCGACTGGAAGGCGCG